>NZ_LWEJ01000073.1:0-299 GCF_001635525.1 Alcanivorax sp. HI0007 | reverse complement strand
CGGATATTCAGCTGGTACTTCTGGCTACTGGGCCGCAGCGCTTCACGCATGCCCCCCGGCGCCACCAACACCAGCTCGCCATCGCGCAACAGACTTTCCGCGTTGTGCTGTGAACCCTCAACGAAACCGTAGGCGGATGCCAGATCCCGGACCACCGGAATCTTGAAGATATAGCGATCACCCAGCAGCCACACATCACGACCCAGGCGTTCCCGCACAGCGGCAGCCAGCAGGCCGCTGTCATAGGTGGCCAGGGAATGATTCACCACAATCAGGGCCGGCCCGCTGGCCGGGATGTG
>NZ_LWEJ01000072.1:0-220 GCF_001635525.1 Alcanivorax sp. HI0007 | reverse complement strand
CCGCGGGCTTCCATCTTGCTGCGACGATGGGCCAGTTCCTCATCGGAAATGTCCAGGTTGATGGTGCGGTTGGGGATGTCGATGGCGATGGTGTCGCCTTCTTCCACCAGGGCGATGGCGCCGCCTTCCGCCGCTTCCGGGGAGGCATGGCCAATGGACAGGCCGGAGGTGCCGCCGGAGAAACGACCATCGGTGAGCAGGGCGCACTGTTTGCCCAGGC
>NZ_LWEJ01000071.1:0-23572 GCF_001635525.1 Alcanivorax sp. HI0007 | reverse complement strand
GCGACGGGCCTGTTCCAGCTCGACACGGGCCTGTTCCAGTTCTGCCTTGTATTCCTGGGCTCCCTGCAAGGCGGCCTTTTCTGCTTGCCAGATCTCTTCCAGGTCGGCGTACTGTTTTTCCAGTTCGTCGATATCCGCTTCCAGTTTTTCCAGCCGCTTGCGACTGGCTTCATCTTCTTCCTTGCGCAGCGCCTGGCGCTCCATTTTCAGCTGGATCAGCCGGCGATCAAGACGGTCCATTTCTTCCGGCATGGAATCGATTTCCATGCGGATTCGGCTACCGGCCTCGTCGATCAGGTCGATGGCCTTGTCCGGTAGCTGCCGATCCGTGATATAGCGATGGCTGAGCCTGGCCGCGGCAATGATAGCGCTGTCGGTAATGTCCACACCGTGGTGAACCTCGTAACGCTCTTTCAGACCGCGCAGAATGGCGATGGTATCTTCCACGCTGGGCTCATCCACCTGCACTTTCTGGAAGCGACGCTCAAGGGCCGCATCCTTTTCGATGTACTGTCGATATTCATCCAGCGTAGTGGCGCCCACACAGTGCAGCTCGCCCCGGGCCAGGGCCGGCTTCAGCATGTTGCCGGCATCCATGGAGCCCTCTCCCTTGCCGGCGCCGACCATGGTGTGCAACTCATCAATGAAGAGGATGATACGACCTTCCTGCTTGGCCAGCTCGTTGAGCACGGCCTTGAGACGCTCCTCGAACTCGCCGCGATATTTGGCACCGGCAATCAGGGCCGCCATGTCCAGAGACAGCACCTGTTTGTCCTTCAGCCCTTCCGGCACCTCTCCGTTGACAATACGCTGGGCCAACCCCTCCACAATGGCGGTCTTGCCCACACCGGGCTCACCAATGAGGACGGGGTTGTTCTTGGTACGACGCTGCAATACCTGAATAGTCCGGCGGATTTCATCGTCACGACCGATCACCGGGTCGAGCTTGCCGGACTCGGCCCGTTCGGTCAGATTGACCGTATATTTGTCCAGCGCCTCGCGCTTGTCCTCCGCATTGGGATCGTTCACCGCTTCGCCACCCCGTACCTGCGCAATTTTCTCCGCCAGTGTCTTCTTGGTGATACCGGCATTCTTCATCAGCTTGCCAAGCTCACCGTTATCATCACAGGCCGCCAGCAACACCACCTCGGTGGACAGATATTGATCTCCACGCTGCTGGGCTTCCCGGTCGGCCATGTTGAGTAAACGGCCGGTGGCCTGGCCCATCTGCACATCGCCGGTGAAATTACTGACCGTGGGCAGCTTGTCCACCGCCATGTTCAGGGCAGTAATCACATCAGCCCCGTTGGCGCCGGCCTTTTCCAGCAAGGGGCGGGCCGCGCCGCCTTGCTGCTGCATCAGTGCCAGCATCAGGTGAACGGGCTCTATGGTGCTGTTGCCCTGCCCCACGGCCAGGGATTGCGCGTCAGACAACGCTTGCTGCAGGCGCGCGGTGAGTTTATCCATTCGCATTTGGGCTCTCCTTTCCGGTTGTGATCCGCGCGCCCGCTCCCTGTCGGCAAGCCAGCCACGATCACCGGTTACTTGTCATCTGACCTCTAAATGGGTCCGATTGGGCCATATTCAAGAGCAGTGAAGAGTTAATAGTGAACAGTGAATAGTTCGCGATCCGGGGTGAATTGATTCTGAAACGCAAGAGGCCGCGCCCAGGGTTTGGGTGCGGCCTCTTGCGTTTCAAAAACAGAAAAGCGGCCTCGCGTCGCTGTTCACTATTAACTCTTCACTGCTCTTTTATTGGTCCAGCCAAATGAGTGACGCAAACCGACCCGTGTCGCCTTCTTTACGGTAGGAATAGAAACGCTTGAGATCACAGGCGGTGCAAAGCTCCCCGCCCTGTACGTCCTCCACGCCCAGACGGGCCAGTTCAATCATGGCCGCCTGGGCAACGGAAAATCGCCAATGGTGGGGGGTCGCATCTGCATGAAAGGCATCTTTAAAATCTGCCTGGGTATCCACAAAGGCCCGGTAGACCTCGTCACCCACCTGGTAGCATTTGCCACAGATCGCCGGGCCCAGCCAGGCACTGACCGGCTCACCCTTCGGGGCAATCCTGCTCACTCCCTGGGCAATGATGCCCGCCTGCAGGCCTCGCCACCCCGCATGCACCGCCGCCACCGCACTGCCGTCGGTTCGCGCCAGCAACACAGGCAGGCAGTCGGCGGTGAGCACCACACAGGGCCAGCGCTGCTGATCCGTCCAGACCCCATCGGCCTCATTGTCAGCATCCTCTGCGCGGATCACCCGTTTGCCGTGGACTTGCTTCAACCAGGCCACCGGATGATCCGCCTGCAGCAGTTTTTCCACATGGTGACGGGCCTGCTCCACCCGGGCGGGCTGATCACCGCAGTTCATGCCCAGATTGAAGCCATTCCAGGGGGGCGGAGAGTGACTGCCGGCACGGGTGGTCACTGCCACGCGCACTGCCGGGTGCGGTTGCCAGCGGGGCCACAGCCAGTCGTCCACGTCAGGAAGAACCATGGAAAGCCACCTTGAACAAGTTAAGGCTGGATCACGGAGATGGGCAAAAGCCCAACACCACGAACACTGCAAGCGCCGCCACAGAGGAGGACAGCGGACAAAAAAGCAACGCTTACCCAACCGCTGTAGGAGCTATGCTTGCATGGCGAACCGAGCCCAAGCGAGGAATAGAAGATTACCTTATCTCGACGCTCTCTATCCCCCTTGAGCCCAGGAGAGTTTGATCAACCTGCGGTCGATTTCCGCGCAAGCGCGGTTCGCCATGCAAGCATAGCTCCTACAGCGGCTTCGCAGCCACCATTAGCCTCAAGGCTCAGGCGCTTACATCTTCTTCCAGTACCCGAATCAACGCCTGCATATCTTCGGGCAGCGGCGCTTCGAATTCACAGTATTCCCCCGTGGCCGGATGAATCAAGCCGAGTTTTCTCGCATGCAGGGCCTGGCGGGGAAAACGGCGCAGGGCTTCGCGCAGGGCCTCGCTGGCACCGGCGGGCTGCTTGAGACGGCCACCGTAGAGCGGATCGCCCACCAGCGGATAGTTGCGATGGGCCATGTGAACACGGATCTGGTGCGTTCGGCCGGTTTCCAGCTGCACCTTGATCCGAGTGTGGGCCCGATAACGGTCCAGAACCCGGTAGTGAGTGACCGCTTCCTTACCGCCATGCTTAACGACCGCCTGTTTCTTTCGGTCCACCGGGTGGCGACCGATCGGTGCGTCCACCTTGCCGCCGCCGGTCATCACGCCCACGGCAATGGCTTCGTACTGGCGAAACAGGCTCTTGTCCTGCAACTGCGCCACCAGGCTCTGATGCGCCTCCAGGGACCGGGCCACCACCATCAGGCCGGTGGTATCCCGGTCCAGTCGGTGCACAATGCCTGCCCGGGGGAGACTGTTGAGCCGTTCATCCAGGTGCAGAAGGCCATTGAGGAGAGTGCCATCCGCGTGGCCCGCTGCCGGGTGCACAACGAGCCCGGTGGGCTTGTTGATCACGATCAAGTCGTCGTCCTGATAGACCACATCCAGCTCAATGGACTGGGGCAGATCGTCCAGTTCCGGGGCGATTTCCACTTCCAGCGCCAGGCACTCATTGCCAATCAGCTTATCCTTGGGCTTGGCTTTGCCTCCGTTGACGGTCAGCACCCCGTCCTTGATCCAGCCTTGCAGCCGGGAACGGGAAAATCCCTCAAACAGCTCGGCGGCGGCCTGATCGACCCGCTGCCCCGCCTGATCTGCGCGTACCTGCTCGCTACGCTGAATTTTCTCGCCGCCAAGATGTCCCATAGTGCAACCTGTGTTTAAATGCCGAGTCTGAATTATTCAAAGGCTCTGAAGCCTGTATTGTAACCGCTTAACGAGGGAAGAATGCCACGTCTTTTATGGCCACTACTGTGCCTGCTGCTACTCGCCGGCTGCGCCAGCAACAAGGAGCGCCCGGAGCTGACCGAGGTAGACCAGTATCGGGAAGCCAGCGAGTCGCTGGAGTCAAAGAACTATCTGACCGCCATTGACCAGCTCAAGGAGCTGGAAGCCCGTTTTCCCTACGGCGATTTCGCGGAACAGGCCGCCCTGGACCTGATCTACGCCCAGTACCGGGCGGTGGATTACCCGGCCACCGTGGTCGCGGCCCAGCGCTTTATGCGCAATTATCCAGCGCATCCACGCATGGACTATGCGATTTACATGCGTGGGCTGGCCAATTTCAATATGGAAAAAGGCCTGTTCGATAATATGGTCAGCTCCGACAAATCCAGCAAGGATATGGGAGCGGCCAAGGATGCATTCCGGGATTTCGAGCGACTGGTAAACCGCTTCCCGGACAGCGAGTATGCACCGGATGCCCGCTCACGGATGGTGCATATCCGCAACCAGCTGGCCCGCCAGGAGCTGCATGTGGCTCGCTACTATGCCCGCCGCGGCGCAGTCATCGCCTCCATCAATCGGGCCCAGTATGTGGTCAAGCATTTCCAGCAAACCCCAGCGGTACCCGAGGCGCTTGCCATCATGACGAAGGGCTACGAGCGTCTGAAGCAACCGGAACTGGCGGAAAAGAGCCGCAAGGTTCTGGCCCTGAACTGGCCGGACAGCACCTTTCTGGACGATGACAAACGCGTGGATCTGGCCTGGTGGCCGGACGAGGATGATGGGCTGCTGAGCCTGCTGACGTTTGATTTGCTGTAATGAGCTGAAAGTTTAACGTTCAACGTTGAAAAGCGCGGACCACGCTTTTTGCTTTATAAACGCAAGAGGCCGCGCCCATAGCTTGGGCGCGGCCTCTTATGTTTNAAGACAAGGCAAAGCTGTTTCGCGCAACTATTAATTATTCATTATTAACTATTAATTGCCTTTCTACGCCGACTCCGGAATTTGCAACGAATCCATCGGTGCCTGCAGATAGTAGCCCTGCAGGTAATCCACTCCACCCAGGCTCCACAGGGCCTGCATCTGGGCGGCGGATTCGACGAAACCTACCACGGTCCTGCGGTTGCTTTCTTTTACCTGTTTGACGATATCGGTGAGCCGTTGGCGGCCTTCCGCCTTGGACACGTCCTGGGTGAAAGAGCCTTCGAATTTCACCATGGTGGCCGGAATATGCTGGAACAGCTTGAACGGATCCAGGCCGCCGCCAAAGCGACTGATGGAGATACCGCAACCGGCACTCTTCATCTTCTCGGCAAACACGCCCGCCTGTTTCAGGTAGGTGGTGGCATCGCCCTCGGTTAGCTGGAAGGTCAGCCGTGAACCATCCATCTTGGCCGCACGCATGGCCTTGAGCAGCCAGTCCGCCAGGGATGCATCCGCCAGGGAGCCCCCGTTGATGTTGAACACCAGCTTGACGGGCTCACTCATCGCAGCCGCCGCCCGCATGGCGTTGAGCACCACCCAGCGATCAATCTTGCCCACCAGGCCCTGCTCAGCGGCCACCGGCATGAACTCCCCGGCTTCCATGGCTTCACCCTGCTTCTGCGGCAGATCCACAAACACCTCGAAGAGATGCTCACTGTCATCTTCAAGGTTCATCAGCGGTTGATAATGCAGTTTGAAACTGCCTTGCTCCAACGCCTGACGCAGCAACATGACAATGGCTTCGGAAGAGCCCGCAGCCACCTCGTCCATGGGATCATGCACCTTGATGCTGTTGCCCTGGCCACCGTTTTCCCGCTGAGCCTGGTTACAGCATTTCAGTGCCGTGGTCAGGGTGCCCTGGCCACTGCGGGCATCCTCGCGAACAAAGGCGACCCCCACACTGGCCGTCACATGGATCGTCTTGGCCGCCACTTCCGGCATCAGCCCTTCAATACCGGCGCGCAGACTCTCGGCCAGTGCCTCGGCCTCATCGGTATCCGCAACCGGCAACAAGACGGCGAAATCCTCACCGTCTACCCGGGCCAGTTTGGCATCTCCCACCTGGCCACCCAGCCAGTTGGCAACCGCGCGGAGAATATCATCGGCACCATCGATACCCACCGAAGACTGGTGTTGCTCAAAGTCGTCCAGGCGGAGATACAGCACCGTCGCCAGTTGTCCCTCGCGAGCCGCCTCGGCCACCGCATCATCAAGCTGGTCCATAAACCACTTGCGGGCAAACAGGCCGGTAACCTGGTCTTTCTGGCTCATCTCCTGGAGCCGTTCCTGCATTTCGCTCTCGTCCACGCCGCCGGCGCGAATCACGATCTGGGTGCAGGCCTCACCATCATAGGTGCTGGGCGAGAAGGTAAAGGACGCATCAAACTCTTCGCCATCGGTATTGACGCCCTTGCATTCCAGTTCCTGGGTCTGGCTTTCATCCTGGGCACGACTACGCAGTAGCTGTTTGAGCTTGTCATGGTCCGCCGCCGACACCATGTCCATGATGGGAACGCCGGCCAGATCGTCAGCGCTCTCATAGCCAAACAGCTCCACATAGTTGTCGTTGGCGTGAATATGCATGCCATCGAGCACATAGGCGATGGCGTCACGACTCTGATCCATCAACAGGGCCAACCGCTTTTCCGCATCGTGACGGGCAATCTCGGAGTGCTGGAGCTCCTTGCGCAGACGCAGGTTCTCGACCACCCGGTCCACCATCAGGGTAAGCATATCCCTGTCATTACCGGGCACCACGCCGCTGGCCCCCTGCTGGAGGGCCGCCTTTACGGTCTCGGCAGAAAAGGTATTTTCCAGCAGGATCACTGGCACCGCCTTGCCCAAACGCTTGAGGTGGGCCATGGCAGATTCAAAACTGCCATCGCCGAAGGAAGGCCTGCACAGCATCAACTCCCAGGCGCCACCTTTCAACGCGCGCAGCAAATCATCTTCGCCCAGGGCCAGTTGTGCCCGGGTTGCCCGGCCGGCATTGCGCAGCATATTCATCAGCTGCTCGGCCTCATCTTGGGAATCATGGGCGATCAGTAGGCGGAGATTGTCCAGGGCATAGCTCATGGTGTGACGACTCATACTGTTTTCGTACGGCTTACCATTGTGCCTGACAACCTTGTCTTGGCAACTTTCCCACAGAAAAAGAGAGAACTGACCGACCTTTCCGGGGAAAGCCGTCTTCTGTTCCGTCTTTTCTGATTATGGAAAGCCGCCCGGCCAATGGCAGAAAACCATCACACAGCATCCTCGCTGTGGCCTTGATAACGGGTCAGAAACGCAACGTCGCGTCCCATTGAATCCTTACAGAGTGGACCAGATGGAATCCAGATCCCCTTCATCATTATCGCTTGCCGGCCTCACCGGTGTGGGGGTTGCCATATCGCGGAATGGATACTGGCTGAACCCGGACGCCCCCTGGGTGCGACGCAACAACTGTACACGACGGGGCTCGCCAGCCTCTACCAGCTCCACTTTGACCCCCTCATTGAAACCCACCGTGGGCAACAACAGGGTGGCGGGCTGACCGACGCCGGCCAGCTCAGGCAACAGGATGGCGCGCATGAAATCACTGTCTTCACCCTGCTTGCGCAGAGCCCGGGCAGCCACCGGCCGACCCCCGGGAGCCAGCAATTCCACCCCGAAGCGGGCACCATGGTTGGGTAGCTGGGTCACCCAGCGCACCACCGCCAGCATCCAGTGGCTGTCCGGGTGGTCCCGCAATCCCAGTAATTCGCCGGTACGCATCAGGCTCGGCGTATTCCCCTGCCAGGACAGGCAATAGCCGCCGGGGCTGGCATTGACCTTCTGGCAGTGATAACTCTCCGGCAAGGTCGCCTCGCTGCGAAGGGAGGAATCCGGCTTACCGATATCAATGGTTTCATTGGGAAAGTCGGATTGATAGGCCGTCGCCCAGGGGTCTTCCTTCTGCTGCTTTTGCCGGCTACTGACTTTGATATTGCGCAGGAAAGGATTGTTTTCTTCCCCCTCGCCCATCACCGACAAGCTGCCTCGCTCAATCAGGGTTTCAAACGGCACCTTGCCGGAAAGGAAATAGTGCACCCCCACCAGTCCGAAGCACAGTTCGACCTCACCGCTTTCAGCCATGCGCTTGAAAGCCCGCTCCGTCAGCGCCCCCCACACCTGCTGCAGGTGGGACATCATGCTTTCATCCAGCCCTTTGGGAACCTGCAGATCGCTCTCCTCGGGGTCATCTTTCCAGGCACTGATTGCCTGCACCAGCCGGACGGAATCGATATAGCGCCAGCTGTCCGTCGCCTGGGAGGCATGGGTGCGGTAAATGGGAGGGCGGTCCGCCTGGAGGTCGAACACGAACAGGTCTTCATCATCACTGGCGGTCTTGATCTCAATCAGGTCCCCCCAGGTGAATGCGGCCTTGTACAAGGCCGCCAGTTCCTGTTGACGTAACTGATTGGGCTTGGCGGTGGCCAGCAATAAGCAACGGGCATAGGCAGACTGGATGCTGGAGTTGCCTTTTTCATCATCCACCGGCGTCGCGGAAATGCCGTGCAGTTCCGCCAGCAGATAAAGCTGGTGCAGCTCCAGCCACAGGTGGCGAGGGCTGGGAAAATACAACTGATAACAACGCAACAGGGTATCGCCAAGGGCGCTGATGGCGCGATGAATTGCCATGGTGACCGCACGCCGGACTGCCTTGTCCTTCAGCTTGCGCATGCCCCGTACCGCCACCAGCTTATAGCCGTTGGCCAGATGCCCTTGCAGGGCCTGAGCCAGACTGGCCACTCGCCGCGCCTTGTCTGGTAATACCAGGGATTGATTCAAGTAATGTTTCTGCAGGGAATCACTGACATGCAAAATGGAAGGACGAACCACTTCCAGCAACTGGAAACGCTGTTTGGAATCGATTTGCAGCCGGTTCAGTTCCTGAATGAACTGATAAAGCTGACGAGCCGTTTCCCCCATGTTCATGATCGGGAGAGCGTCGACCCACTGTTGCAGCTTTTTCGGCTGGTCAGCGCCAAGTGTCAGGTGCGGCAAATCCTGCTCGGGCAGTTTCAAGCGCACCGTCTGGGCTGGTTGCTCCATTGAAGATAATCCTTATCCCGGTGGCACCCAGATAGGGAACCCTTAACGATTTCTTTAGCGCTTGCTATGCAAGGAATTGTTAAGGCAACCCTCTAGTTATTAAGTATTAGTTCTTGTTTTGTATGTGTCCTTCGTCACATGACTTTACGATACCGTTACAAGCCTGTAAACGTTGTGTTGGCAGCGACAGACGGATGCTCTAGCCCGCCAATACGGTCTTTGCCGGCTTCCCCGGCTCTTCCCGTGACAACCTCGGCACCAGAAAGCCGGGTAAGCGGCCACGCAGCTGCTCATGAAGTTGCATAGCGCGCGAATCCGCCACGGCAAAATGCGCCGCACCCTGCACGGCATCCAGTTGATGCAGGTAATACGGCATCACACCCGCCTCATGGAGGCGATCCGACAACGCTTCCAGCGTATCAACACAATCATTCACTCCGGCCAGCAACACACTCTGATTCAGCAGGGTGATCCCTTCACGCCGCCACTGACGGCAGCGCTCCACCAGCGCAGGACTGATTTCCCGGGGATGATTGGCATGCAGTACCAGGGCCGTCTGCCAGCGGGGGGCCGACAGCAATGTCAGCAACGATTCATCCAGCCGTTCCGGAATCACTACCGGGGTACGGCTGTGAATACGCAGCCGACGCAGATGGGGAATCTCCGCCAGCGCCGCCAGCAGTTCCTGTAAACGGCGATTGTTCAGGGTCAGGGGGTCGCCGCCACTGAGGATCACCTCGCGGATATCCGGGCGTGACGCCAGCCATTCCAGCGCCTGATCCCAACGCTTGCCGCTGAGGTGACTCTGATAGGGGAAATGCCGGCGAAAACAGTAACGGCAGTGGACTGCGCAAGCGCCGGTGACCACCAGCAGTGCGCGGCCATGGTACTTGTGCAATAGCCCGGGAACCGGAGTGTGGGCAGCTTCCTCCAGCGGATCACTGCTGTATCCCTCCTCCTCGCGCAGCTCCGCCGGCACACTCATCACCTGCCGCAACAGCGGATCATCCGGGTTGCCCGGCTCCATAAGGCGCACATAGCCACGGGGCACACGCAGGGGGAAATCCTGCGCCGCTGCCAGCATCTCGGGCAGGGATTCCGCCTCCAGCTGAAGCAGGCCGATAAGCTCCGCCGGATCAGTAATCAGGTCCGCCTGCTGGCGCTGCCAGCCGGGCAACTCCCAACCGTCCCTTTCCTGCGTTATCATGGGGGTCTGCTGATGTTTCATTTGCGTCTCTGCTGGAGTTCATTTTTTCGTCCGGCAAGGCGGAAGGAGTGCGGCATAGTCTTTCATATGTAAGTGACTGACAACGCAGCTGGGCGGGCCCTTTGCCTCAACGTCAGGGGGCCCAGCCCTTCGGGTTGTGCCTGCAAGCGCACCACTCGTCGTTACAAGTCGTTCATTTGAATAAAACCAAACATCTCTCCTTGTGCCTAGATTGGTACGCTTGCAGGCACAACAGAGACGCAAATGAAACATTAGCAAACCCCGCACCCTCTGCGACGCCATACATCAACCTTTGGAACAACATTTATGGCCAACTATTCTACCAGTGAATTCAAGTCCGGCTTGAAAGTGATGCTCGATGGCGACCCCTGCGCCATCATCGAGAACGAATTCGTCAAGCCCGGCAAGGGTCAGGCGTTCAGCCGTGTCAGACTGCGCAACCTGAAAACCGGCAAAGTCTGGGATCGCACCTTCAAGTCCGGCGACTCCCTGGAAGGCGCCGACGTGATGGATGTGTCCATGCAGTACATCTTCAGCGATGGCGAATTCTGGCATTTCATGGATCAGACCACCTTCGAACAGAAGCAGGCCGACGATGCCGCCGTGGGCGATGCCAAGAAGTGGCTGAAAGAGGAAGACATCTGCGAGGTCACCCTCTACAACGGTGAACCCCTGTCCGTCACCCCGCCAAACTTCGTGGAACTGCAGATTGTGGAAACCGATCCGGGCCTGAAAGGCGACACTGCCGGCACCGGCGGCAAGCCTGCCACCCTGAGCACCGGCGCTGTCGTCCGTGTGCCGCTTTTCGTGCAGGAAGGCGAGATCGTCAAGGTGGACACCCGCACCGGCGATTACGTGGGTCGCATCAAGAGCTAGTCGTGACCGACTGGCAACCCACCGCCTCGCTGGAGGCCATCAAGGCGCGCGCCGAGCTGCTGAGCACGGTGCGCGCTTTTTTTGCTGCCCGCGATGTGCTGGAAGTGGACACCCCACAACTGGCGCACTACGGGGTCAGCGACCCGCACATCCAGTGCATCGCTGTGCCCGGCTACGGCTATTTGCAGAGCTCACCGGAGTACCACATGAAGCGGCTGCTGGCTGCTGGCAGCGGGCCTATCTACCAGATCTGCAAGGCATTTCGTGATGGTGAAGCCGGGAGCCGTCACAACCCGGAATTTACCATGCTGGAATGGTACCGCCCGGGCTTTGCACTGGATGATCTGGTGCAAGAGTGCCTGGCGTTATTCGCCGAGCTCTTCCCCCGTGCCCAGTCAAGGACCTACCGCTTCCGCGACCTGTTCCGCCACGTCACCGGCCTGGACCCTCTCACCGCCAATGATTCAGACCTGATCGCCCATGCTGAATCCCGGGGCGCACCGAAAGGCCTGAACAAGACCGCCGCCGTGGATTACCTAATGGCCACCCGGGTAGAAGACGCTCTTCCTGACGAGCAACTTTCCGTGGTGACCGACTTCCCCGGCTGGGCCGCCGCCCTGGCACAGACCCGTACGGACAACGATGGTGTCACCGTCGCGCAACGCTTTGAAATCTATTATCGGGGCCTGGAACTGGCCAATGGGTATCAGGAGCTGACCGATGCGGGAGAACAAAAGCGACGCTTTGAACAGGACAATATTCAGCGTGAAGCCAATGGCCTGAACCCCATGGACGCCGACCCCTATTTGCTCGACGCCATGAACACCGGCCTGCCCGCCTGCAGCGGCGTCGCCATGGGCGTGGAGCGACTGTTGATGGCACAACAGGGCAGCGGCAAAATCCACGACATCATCGCCTTCCCCTGGCCCCGCGCCTGAACGCCCCGCCGTAGGAGCGTCGCTGGCGGCGCGATTCCAGAGCAAGGATCAAAAACCCGTTCTCCACAGAACACACAGAGAAAACCTGCTTCTTCTCGGTGAATTTTGTGGGCTCTGCCGTAAACCGTCTTTTCCGGTTTTGGGTTATCGCGCCGCGAGCGACGCTCCTACGGCGAAATCCCGGCACGGGAAGCCATAAAAAAGCCGCCCCAACTTCCGGGCGTGGCCTCTTTCCTTTCAGCTCGCAACACGATCGCCCGTGTTGCAACTTTCAACTTGCAACTGCCCTTACGCCACCGCCGGCTGCGCCACTGAATTCGCTCTGGCCGCCGTCTCCGCAATCAGGTCGCCAATCCGGTCAATGGCTGACGGCGGGAAGTCGTGGCCCATGCCGGGAATAATCACCAGCTTGGCGCCGCGAATATGGCGGGCGGAGGCCTTGCCGCCGGCGGGACGGATCAGCGGGTCGGCTCCGCCGTGGATCACAGTGGCCGGGCAGCGGATCTGTTTAAGGTGTTTGGTCAGGGCACCGGTGGCCAGCACGGCCAGGAACTGGTTGCGAATCCCGCGCGGGTTGATGCCGCGGGCCCAACACTCCCGATACATGGCTTCCAGTTCGTCACGGCCCTGGGGCAAGGTGCCGGCCAGCTTGCCCATCATCTCCAGACCAAACGCCACAAACTGGTCTTCCGTTTCCACCTTCACTCCGGGGGCCACCAGGGTCTTGAGGGCAGCGGGTTTCGGTAACGGCAGGTAGGGGCTGTTGTTACTGGACATGATGGAGGTCAGCGACAGCACCCGGTCAGGATGGGTGGCCGCCATCAACTGGCTGATCATGCCGCCCATGGAGGCACCCACAAAATGCGCCCGTTCGATGTTCAACGCATCCAGCAGCCCCACGGTGTCGGCCACCATGTCGTGCAGGGTATAGGCACTGTCTACCGACATTCCCACGGTATAACGCAGCAACGCCACCAGCGGCCCCTGCTTGAATGGTTTGCGAATGCGGGTGGATTTGCCCACATCCCGGTTATCGAAACGGATCACCCGATAGCCACGCTCAACCAGGATATCCAGCAACGGTTCCGGCCAGAACACCATCTGTGCCGAGAGCCCCATGACAAAGATAATGGGCTCACCGTTTTCCGGGCCACGACTCTCGTAAAAAAGCTCGATTCCGTTACTGCTCAGCGTGCCAGACTGCATATGTGACCTCTTCTTTGTTCTACTGCGAGCTGCTCAACATAGAAAAGCTCCAGGCAAACCACAAGCATACCCACTCCGATTGGCCCGATGGCCCCTCACACAGTGATGGCACGCCACAGCATATCGAACAGCACCCCATGCTGATCCGCCATGCGGCCGGGGCGACCCCGGAGCAGGTGCATCTGGGAAATGCGCAACAAGACCCCGTAAAAGAAGTCCAGCAGGATCGGCGTGGCCACCTGACTGTTGAGGATGCCCTGCTCCTGACCCTCGCGCAGCACACTCAGGAACAGCTCGGTCAGGCGCTGCTGCCCCGGGGTGGTATCGCTACCCCAGCGGCCAGGGTACACCGAGTTGATCATCATCCGGCCCATCTGCGGATTGCGGTCGAAAAAGTCCAGC
The DNA here is from genome assembly GCF_001635525.1 of Alcanivorax sp. HI0007. Lineage (NCBI taxonomy): Bacteria > Pseudomonadati > Pseudomonadota > Gammaproteobacteria > Oceanospirillales > Alcanivoracaceae > Alcanivorax > Alcanivorax sp. HI0007. Next base: position 10,002 of record NZ_LWEJ01000071.1, on the reverse strand, counting down.
ACCACCCAGAACACCTTGCTGAGCCGATCGCGGAAGGTATCAATGCCGGCCAGGTGATCCAGCATACGCTCAGCCAGTTGCTCCAGGCCGTGATGCAGGCAGGCGCTGAGCAGCGCCTCTTTGCTTCCCTGCTTCTCATCACCGTAGTAACGGTACAGGGTCTGCAGGCTGCAGCGGGCAGCGCGGGCGATTTGCTGCAACGTCACCTGATGGAATTCCGAATCCGCAAACACCTGTACGGCAGCCCATTCAATGCGCTGCCGCACCGCCGGGTCCTGGCGGGATTCGGGAAGCACTGCCGTCCCGTTTTTCACCGGTTCATTTCCTTTCACTGTAATTATTATTACACCGCTGTCAGACAGCGTCCGCTGCGACGTTGACTCACTGCCAAGAGCCTTCTAGTCTCGACACACTTTGTCACCATTCAATGTCACATTTTGTGTAATAAAAATTACACCGTGACCGGCAACCCCTGCAAGGAGTTTGGAATGCCTGTTCGCAAAATGAAGCTGGCCGGCCGCAGCGGCCGCGTGGCCGTGGTGGATGGTCTGCGCACCCCGTTTGCCCGGATCGCCACCCACTATAAAGACCTGAACGCCATCGACCTGGGCGCCATGGTCGTGAAAGAACTGATGGCCCGCAACAACCTGGACCAGCGCGATATCGAGCAACTGGTATTCGGCATGACGGTGATGATCCCGGAAGCCCCCTTTATCGCCCGGGAAATCGCCCTGGCGCTGGGGATGAATACGGTGGACGCCTACTCCATCACCCGCGCCTGTGCCACCAGCTTCCAGACCGCCGCCAGCGTGGCCGACAACATCGTCGCCGGCTACACCGACGTGGCCATTGCCGGGGGCACCGACTCCACCAGCTGCGCCCGGGTGCCGCTGTCCTCCGAACTGAGCGCCGTGCTGCGCGATGTGAGTTTTGCCAAGAGCATGAAAGATCGCATCAAGCTGCTCAGCCAATTGAAGGCCAAAGACCTGCTGCCCCAGGCGCCGTCCATTACCGAATACTCGGTGGGCGAAACCATGGGCGAAAGCACCGAGAAAATGGTCAAGAAATGGGGCATCAGCCGCCAGGAACAGGACGATCTGGCCCATGCCTCCCACAGCAATGCCGCCCGCGCCTGGGCGGAAGGCCGTCTGGACAAGCAGGTAATGACCGCCTTCCTGCCGCCCAAGGCCACCCCGCTGAAGGACGACAACCTGGTGCGCAAGAACTCCGAACGGGCCGGCTACAGCAAACTCAAACCGGTCTTCGACAAGGTATCCGGCAGCGTCACCGCCGGCAACAGCAGCCCCCTCACCGACGGTGCCGGCGCCCTGTTGATGATGAGCGAAAAGAAAGCCAAGGCCCTGGGCTACGAGCCGCTGGGTTACATCCGCTCCTACGCCTTTGCCGCGCGCACCCCGAAAGACGATCTGCTCATGGGCCCGGTGCTCGCCGCCCCCATGGCCATGGCTCGTGCCGGCCTCACCCTGGACGACCTGACCCTGGTGGACATGCACGAGGCCTTCGCCGGCCAGGTGGCCTGTAACCTGAAAGGGCTGGCCGACGACGACTATGTCCGCAGCCAGACCGGCCTCGCCGCCCTGGGCGAAGTGGACCGCAGCAAGCTCAACGTGAACGGCGGCTCCATCGCCTATGGCCACCCCTTCGGCGCCACCGGCGCCCGCGTCATCAGCCAGGCCCTGTATGAACTGCAGCGTCGCGGTGGCGGCCTGGCCCTGACCACCGCCTGCGCCGCCGGCGGCATCGGTGCCGCCATGGTGCTGGAAGCGGAATAAACAGCGGAACAAGGAGATTCCCATGAGCAAGACACAACGTGCCTTTACTCTCAAACCGCTGGATAACGGTGTGGCCGTACTGGAAATCAATGTGCCCGGCGATACCCAGAACACCCTGAAAGCGGAGTTCGCCGACGATTTCAACGCGGCCTTTGCCGACATCGAAAAAGCCGCCCCCAAGGCCTTGGTGCTCTACTCCACCAAGGCAGGCTCTTTCATGGCCGGCGCCGATATCAAGCTGTTTGAAAACGCCAAGACCGCCAAGGAAGTGAGCGACCTGTCCATACTGTGCCAGCATACGTTCCAGAAACTGGAAGACCTGGATATCCCGGTAGTGGCCGCCATCAAGGGTGCCTGCCTGGGCGGCGGCATGGAGCTGGCGCTGGCCTGCTCCTACCGTATCGCCGCCAGCAGCAGCGATACCGTACTGGGCCTGCCGGAAGTGATGCTGGGCCTGCTGCCCGCCGGCGGCGGCACCCAGCGCATGCCGCGTCTGGTGGGTATCGCCTCCGCCCTGGACCTGATGCTCACCGGTCGGCAACTGAAAGCCAAGCCGGCGAAAAAAATCGGTCTGGTGGATGAAGTGGTGGAAGCCGTGGCGGTCTACGACCGGGCCGTGGCACGGGCGCTGGAACTGGCGGATGCCAAGGAAGAAAGCGGCGTCAATTTTGCCAGTTACTTCAGCAAGGATGGCATTACCAAAGCGGCGCTGGAACAGAACAGCCTGGGCCGCAAGATGGTCTTCGACCAGGCCCGCAAACAGACAGCCAAGAAAACCCACGGCCTCTACCCGGCCCCGCCAGCCATCATTGATGCGGTGGAAGCGGGCTTCGAGGACGGCATCGAACAGGGGTACGCCACTGAAGCGCGGCTGTTTGGCGAGCTGGCCATGTCACCGCAGTCGAAACAGTTGCGCGGCATCTTCCACGCCACCAACACCCTGAAGAAAGAGACCTTTGTGGCCGACGGCGTGAAAGCCCGGAACATGGAAAAAGTCGGTGTCCTCGGTGCCGGCCTGATGGGGGCCGGCATCGCGCTGACCACCATCAACAAGGCCAAGCTGCCGGTACGCCTGAAAGACCGGGACGACAAAGGCCTGGCCCATGGCGTGAAATACGTCAGCGAGTTCTACAACAAGCGCACCAAGAAAGGCGCCATGAGCGCCGCCGATGCCAGCGCCGAACAGGGCCGCATTTCCTACACCGCCGATTACAGCGGTTTCAAGGGCCTGGACCTGGTGGTGGAAGCCGTATTCGAAGACCTGGGCCTGAAACACAGGATGCTCAAGGACGTGGAAGCCAACGGCAACAAGCACACGGTCTTTGCTTCCAACACCTCTTCCATTCCCATCACCGAAATTGCCAGTGCCGCCGAGCGTCCGGAAAACGTGATCGGCCTGCACTACTTCTCGCCGGTGGAAAAGATGCCCCTGCTGGAAATCATCACCACGGAGAAGACCGCCCCGGAAGTGACCGCCGGCTGCGTGGCCTTCGGCAAGGCCCAGGGCAAGACCGTGATCGTGGTGAAGGACGGCCCGGGCTTCTATACCACCCGTATTCTTGCGCCCTACCTGAATGAATCCACCCGTCTGCTAACAGAAGGCGTGGATGTAAAAGCCGTGGACAAGGCGCTGGTGCGCTTTGGCTTCCCGGTGGGCCCCATCACCCTGCTCGACGAAGTGGGTGTGGATGTGGGCACCAAGGTGGGCCCGGTACTGGAAAAGGCCTTCGGTGAACGTATGGCGTCCCCGGATGCCGCCGGCCTGATGATCGAAAACGATTATCTGGGTCGCAAGAGTGGCCGCGGTTTCTATATTTATGAAGGCGTGGCCAAGGGTGAAAAGCCGGTGAATACCGCGCTCTACGAGCTGATGAATGTGAGCCAGGAAAAGGACGCGGACGACGAAGAAATCGTCAGCCGTTGCGTCTGGCTGATGATCAACGAAGCCGCCTACTGCCTGCAGGACGGCATTATCAGCGATCCCATGCACGGCGACATCGGTGCCATCTTCGGTCTGGGCTTCCCCCCCTTCCGCGGCGGCCCGTTCCGGTACATGGACAGCCTGGGTCTTACCAATTCGGTACGCACTCTGGAGCGACTTGCCGAACATTTTGGCGACCGCTTCACACCGGCTCCGCTATTGATAGACATGGCGAAAAAGAAACAACGCTTTTACCCGTAAGCGTCCGGCGCTTGTTTGTTCGCGCCCGTAAACGTTCGTCCTGCCCTGCAGGGCCTAACAACCTCAAAGGAACCACAGCATGTTTCAACAAGTGATGAACTGGATGCGGGACAACAAGATTCTCCCGCAGATTTCCGACACCGAACGCCAGGCCCTGGAAGCCGGCGATGTATGGATTGATGGTCAATTCTTCGGCGGCAAGGTGGACTTTGAAAAAATCCTCGCCGAAAACTATGACCAGCTCCCCGCCCACGAACAGGCGTTCCTGGACGGCCCGGTGGAAGAGCTGCTGAAGATGGCCGACAGCTATGAGCTGTCCCGTACCCGCAAGCTGCCGGACGATATCTTCAAGTTCATGGCCGACAATGGCTTCTTTGCCATGCAGATCGCCAAGGAATACGGCGGCATGCCCATGTCCACCCAGGCGAAATCCTGCATCATGGCCAAGGTCAGCTCCTACTCCGGCCTGCTCAGCGCCATGGTGGTGATTCCCAATTCCCTGGGCGCCGCAGAGCTGCTCGGTCACTACGGCACCGATGAGCAGAAGAACTACTATCTGCCCAAGCTGGCCAAGGGTGATTTCATTCCTTGCTTCGGCCTCACCGAACCCACCGCGGGTTCCGACGCGGCCTCCCTGAAAGCGGAAGGGGTGGTGTTCAAGGACGATGACGGCGAAGTGAAATTCAAGCTGAATTTCCGCAAGCGCTATATCACTCTGGCGCCGGTGGCCAACCTGATCTCCCTGGCCGTGCGCCTGCACGATCCGGAGAACCTGCTGGGCAAGGGTGAAGAGCCGGGCATCACCGTGGTATTGATTGAAAAAGGCGCCAAGGGCACTGAAGGCCTGCACATCGGCGACCACCACCAACCCATCGGTGAACACTTCCCCAACGGCCCCATTGTCGGCCGTGATGTGATCGTGCCGGCCGGCAATGTGCTGGGTGGCGTGGAATACACCGGCATGGGCTGGAAGATGCTCATGGAAGCCCTGGCGGGTGGACGCATGGTGTCCCTGCCGGCCACCGGTGTCTGCGGTGTACGCCACGGCGCCATGATTGCCGGCGCCTACTCCATGGTGCGCCAGCAGTTCGGGATTCCCGTGGGTCGCATGGAAGGCGTGGAACACAAGATCGGCAAGGCCGCAGGTATGACCTACGCCTTTGACGCTGCCCGGGTATTCGGTTGCTCCGCCGTCGACAACGGTATCCAGCCGCCGGTGATGTCCGCAGTGATGAAAGCCTACTCCACGGAAATGGGCCGCGAGATCGGCACCGATGCCATGGACGTGACTGCTGGCTACGGCGTTATGCAGGGCCCCAACAACACCATGGGGCGCCTGTACAACTCCGCCCCGGTGAGTGTCACCGTGGAAGGTGCCAACATCATGACCCGCACCCTGATGATCTTCGGTCAGGGCGCCACCCGCTGCCACCCCTACGCCTACAAGGTAGTCCAGGCCGTGGAAAACGAGGACGTGGCCAGCTTCCGCAAGAATCTCACTGGCTGGATGGTGCAGTTCCTGCTCGGCATGGTAATGACCCTGGTACGTGGCGTTACCCGCGGCTGGTTCACCGTGAAGGTGCCGAATGTGGAGCCGAAGACCAAGAGTATCTACCGTCGTCTGGGCTGGGCCGCCACCCGCTTTGGCCTGCTCACCAACCTGGCCATGTTCTTCGTGGGCGGCAAACTGAAAGCCCGTGGCAACCTGACCGGTCGTTATGCGGATGCGGTTGCCTGGTTGTACATCACCACCTCTGCCCTGCGTCGTTTTGAAGCCGAAGGCCGCAAGGCGGAAGACCTGGCGCTGGTGCAGTATGCCGGTGAATACGGTTTGACCCAGATCCAGAAAGCCTTCGAAGGCATCTATGAAAACTTCGGCGGCCCGGTGGGTGTGATCCTGAAAACCGTGGGCCGTATCTGGCTGGGTCTGAACCCGCTGGCCAAGCTGCCCGATGATCAGCTCAGCCACAAGGCCGCGCTGGCTCTGCAAAGCTACGGCGATCAGTACAAGCGCCTTGTCGGCGGTAACTACATGCCGGAAGAAAGCGATGAGGGTCTGGGTCGCCTGCTCAAGGCCTTCCGTCTGACCACCGAAGCCGAGCCGGTTCGCAACAAGATCCGCGCTGCCCAGAAAGCCCGCAAACTGGGCCGTGGCAAGGTGGAGGAAATCGCTGCCGAGGCGGCCCAGCAAGGTGTGATCAGCGATGCGGAACTGGCTCTGCTGAATGACGCCACCGCCGCATGCATGCTGGCCATTGAGGTGGATGTGTTCACCAAGGATGAGTACTACGGCGCCGGCGGCATCCCCGCCATGAGCGCCACCGGTGACGGTGGTGTGGAACAGCCGCCGGAGTACGAGCTGGCCAAAGCCGTAGGCCAGTAAGGTCCCCGATACCGAACGCCCGCTCCGGGCGTTCGGTTTTCTTTTGCCCGGTTCCATTCCTTTGCACTGCCACCCGGCAATGCAAAGGAATGCTGCCGCCACAACCCACAGGATAATCCATGAACCCACTACTGGACGGCCTGACGGTCCTTGACCTGTCCCGGCTGCTGCCCGGCCCCTTCTGCTCCCTGACCCTGGCTCAGCTGGGTGCCGAGGTAATCAAGATCGAGGAGCCGGATGGCGGCGATTATGCCCGGGAACTGTCCCCGGAATTGTTCGATATCGTCAACCGGGGCAAACAGTCCCTGACCCTGGATCTTCGCCAGCCCGACGACGTGGAACGATTCAAGGCACTGGTAAAAGACGCTGACGTGGTCCTGGAATCCTTTCGCCCTGGCGTCATGGATAAGCTGGGTTGTGGTTACGACACTCTCAAGGCCATCAACCCGCAACTGGTCTATGCCTCTCTCACCGGTTACGGCCAGACCGGCCCCTATGCAGACCGCCCCGGCCATGATCTGAATTACCTGGGCTATGCCGGCGTGCTGGACCAGACCGGTCTGCCCGGCAAACGCCCGGCCATGTCCAACGTGCAGATCGCCGACCTGGCCGGCGGCGCCCAGAACTGCGCCATCGGCATTCTTGCGGCGGTGATGGGCGCCCGTCGGAGTGGCGAAGGCTGCTGGGTGGATGTGGCCATGCTGGACGGTGCCCTGGCGCTGCAGAGCATGGCCCTGGCCACCCACCACCAGCACGGCAACAGCCAGCCCCGCGGCAAGGACATGCTCACTGGCGCCCTGGCCAACTACAACGTGTACCGCTGCCGGGACGGCAAGTACCTGGCGGTGGGCTCCCTGGAGCCCAAGTTCTTCATGGCATTCCTGAAGGAAATCACGCCGGGATTTCTCTGGAAGAAAAAAACCGGAAAGAAGAGAAAGACATCGGGGCATTCCAGTGAAAAACCACAATCTTCCAGCGGCGGCAACGATGCCCTGACCAAACTGGCCGCCGACCCGAAGAAACTGCGCCGCCTGATGGTACCGGTGCGCTGGGCCATTCAACTGATTCTGCTTACCCGCACCCGGGATCAGTGGGATGCGCGCCTCGCCCACAAGGACACCTGCGTGTCCGGCATCCTCACGCTGGAAGAGGCCTTGGCCAATGAACAGGTGCAGGCCCGCGGTCTGGTCACTAACAACCACAAGGGCCCGGTATTGCGCTCACCCATCCGCTTTGTGGGCGCCCAGACCCGGGATGGCGACAGTCCCGCCCTGGGCGAGCATAACCCGCTGTTTACGAATCAGGAAAAACGCCGGGCCTGAGCCCGGTTCTGACCCGATCAACCCTGCTACTGTCTGGCAAAACGTCATACCGTAGTGAAAAAAGAACAAATACGGAAAACCCATGAGCATTCAGGCCAAAATCATCAAGGCGGTGACCCGCCGCACCATCAAGCGCCACGGACTCAACCAGGAGCAATTGGTTCGTCACCTGCGCAAGGCATTTAACAACACGCCAACGATTACCCTGCTGCCCCGCAAGGTGACACTCAAGCAGATCCGCGAGCCCCGGTTCGAGGGTGACCACCTGGGTGTCAGCAATCCGTCCACCACCGTGCTTTACCTGCATGGTGGCGCCTATATCGGCGGGGTAACCCGGACTTACCACAACCTGGCCGGGCGCCTGGCCAAGCAGCTGCATGGCGAAGTCTATCTGCCGGTATACCCGTTTGCGCCGGAGCACCCGTTCCCGGAAGCCGTGAACCGGGTCATGGAGGCCTACGAATACCTGCTGGCCCTGGGCAAGAACCCCAGCGACATCGTCATCGCCGGGGATTCCGCCGGTGGCGGCCTGACCCTGGCCACCCTGCTGCACATCCGTGACAAGGGCCTGCCCCAGCCTCGCTGTGCGGTGCTGTTTTCTCCGGCCAGTAATGCGTCACCGGATGACAAGGTCATGGACGCCCTGGACCCCAGCGATGCCATGTTGTCCGCGGATATCATTCGCACCGTGATTGATATTTACATCCCCAACAAAGAGGACCGGACACACCCCTATGCCTCTCCTTGCCTGGGCGACTACCAGGGCGTCTGCCCCATGCTGATTACCGCCAGCACCGACGAGGTGCTCTATGCCGACGGCAAACAGGTTCGAAAGGCTGCGGAAAAAGCTGGGGTGCAGGTGAAATGGATCGAACGGTCGGGGCTGTTTCATGTCTGGCCCATCATGGTTCCCTTCCTGCCGGAGGCCAACCGGGACCTGAAACGCGTGGTCGAGTTTATCCGCACCGCCTGATTTTTTTGGTCATTGCCGCCACCTGAACACTGGCGTTAACTGATTATTCCAACAACAGGGAGGCGGCATGACCGAACTGCCCCGCATTCATCAGGACGATTATTGCGACGAGGACCTGCCCCGGCTTACCCAGCCCTGGTGGCAGACTTTGCCCACGGGTTTTCATGCCCTGCCGGATCACTTTCTGGCAGACAACGATACCCGCTGGCGGATCGACTACACCGCCGGCATCGACACAGTGGCGCGGACCGGGCTGGCCAGCATGGCCGGCGCCGCGGCCCTGCCCGCCACACTGAATCTCTCCCGGCAAAAGGAAGAACGGGCGCTGGTGGATTTTTACCGCCCCTTTCTCCAGGAAGACGATCCCAATACGTTCTTTAGCCGGCCCACACAGACGGCAAACATTGAACGTATTCCGGTGGCCCCCTATCACTTTCAGCCGGAGGATGGTGAGGCCCATACCCTGCGCTTTCGCTCACCCTTCGAACCCAGAAACCCGGCGCTGCGTGACCGTTACCTGAGCCACCGTCGCAACCGCACCGCCTGGGCCCAGCACTGGCGTCACCATGGCGAACCGCGCCCGACACTGATCATGATCCACGGCTTTGTGGCCGACCCCTACTGGCTCAATACCCGCTGGCTGGCGCTGCCCTGGTTTTACAAGCAGGGCTTCGATGTCTTGCTCTACACCCTGCCGTTCCATGGACGCCGCAAGGGCCGCCTTGCCCCGTTCAGCGGCGCACAGTTTTTCAGCCAGGGCATGGCCCTGCTCAACGAAACGTTCGCCCATGCCATCCATGACCTGCGTCTGTTCATGGATTATTTGCGTGCCCAGGGCACGCCGGCCATGGGCGCCACGGGGATCTCTCTCGGCGGTTACACCACCGGACTCCTGGCCGCACTGGAAGACGACCTGGCCTTTGCCATCCCCAATGTGCCACTGGTCAGCATCATGGACCTGATGCAGAGCTGGTTCCCGATCAACCTGCAAGTGGGCCTGATGAAAAAGGTTTACGGCACGGACCTGCAGGGTCTGCGCGAGATTACCGCCTTGCATTCCCCCCTGACCTGGCCATGCAAGGTGCCGTCCAAGGGGCGTATGGTCATCGGCGGCGCCGGCGACCGCTTCGCTCCGCCCAAACACAGTCACCTGCTGCACCAGCACTGGGGACATTGCGACCTGCACTGGTTCCCGGGCAACCATCTGCTGCATCTGGATCAGGGGCTTTATCTGAAAGCCATGCGGGATTTCATGAAGGCGGCGCTGGGGGAGACGTCAGCGGCGGTGAATGCCTGAATCCCCCTTCCCCGTTGGAGCCATGCTTGCCCCCAAGGGGATCTGCAACATG
>NZ_LWEJ01000070.1:0-335 GCF_001635525.1 Alcanivorax sp. HI0007 | reverse complement strand
GTATTCGAGCGTGGCGCGGTGCGCGCCCTGATGAGCCTGCCCGGTGCGGTGCTGGACAAGCTGTCCGCAGGCCTGGAAACCCACAGTCGCTCCCATCTGGATTCCCGCCTGCGCTTCCTGTTGGCGCTCAGCGCCGCCAAGCCGACGCTGGATAGCGGTACCGTGGAACAGGCTCGCCGCCTGTACCGGGATGTCATCAATCTGCTGGATGTGGCGCCGGTGTCTTTGCCCGTGGTGGTCGATCACCAGGTGCCGCGGGACGATGGCAGCTCGATGCGGGTGCGGCGTTATCGTCCGGCCCTGGCGCCACATCCAGCAGATTGATGACATCCCGG
>NZ_LWEJ01000069.1:0-212 GCF_001635525.1 Alcanivorax sp. HI0007 | reverse complement strand
TCTGGCGCATGTAGGTGGACTTACCGCCCATGTTCGGGCCGGTAATGATCACCATGCGGCGGGCATCGTCCAGATGCAGGCTGTTGGGCACGAAGGCGTCATCCAGCACCTGCTCCACCACCGGGTGGCGGCCATCGACAATCTCGATGATGGCTTCCTCGTCCACCAGTTGCGGGCGTACCCAGTTCAGCGCCTCGGCGCGTTCTGCCAGG
>NZ_LWEJ01000068.1:0-202 GCF_001635525.1 Alcanivorax sp. HI0007 | reverse complement strand
GAACCATCCTTGAATACTATCTGGATGGCATTGGCGATGGACCGCTTATCAGGGTCGTGATAATCCGACGAATACTGTTTGTCTTCCCGGACGATCATTTTGTCGCGCAGGGTGTCGATCCTGGGGTGGCTAGCATGGAAGTCATCCTCGTAGTGTTCGGCAGTCAGTTCACCGAATATGAGGGGTACGGCGACCATGTATT
>NZ_LWEJ01000067.1:0-224 GCF_001635525.1 Alcanivorax sp. HI0007 | reverse complement strand
AGATCACCTCTCATCAATCGGCCTTTCCATGGCTAAACTGCAGGTAGATCTGGGGAAGAAAGAGGCTGCAATCAAGAGTCTTGAGAGTGCGCAAGTGAGTGCGAACAAGATTGAAGATAAGCAGCTTAAAGCGGAAATTGATGCGTTGCTTGAGAGTTTATTGGCTGGTCAGGAGGAGCAATAAGGGGCGCAACGAGATGTGCCTTCCAGTTTCTTGCTCATTG
>NZ_LWEJ01000066.1:0-217 GCF_001635525.1 Alcanivorax sp. HI0007 | reverse complement strand
GGCGCACCTTCTACAAATACTTCCGCAACAAGATGGATGTGCTGGAAAGCATCTATCGCATTTTCGTGGACAACATGTTGCTTCACTTCCACAAGGAGGTGAAGCAGGCGTCGTCTGCCCGGGATATTATCCGGAATACCACCCAGGTGTATTTCGACTACCACGTCAGCATGGGCCCGATCATCAAACTGATGATGGAAGAGGCACGCTCCTCAGC
>NZ_LWEJ01000065.1:0-258 GCF_001635525.1 Alcanivorax sp. HI0007 | reverse complement strand
GTTTACCTCCAGGAATCTGCCCCTCGGCCATGAGGAAGGGCTCTGTGAAGCGGTCTATCTGCACCTGGCCGGAAAGCTGGGGCTGGAGCCGCCTGAGTGGCGATTGTTTGAGGCGCCAGAGCAAAGTGGTGCCCGTGCCTGGCTTGGGGTAAAGCGGTTCGATTGGGTAAGCCATCCCCAAAAGGCAGGTCGACTCCATATGCACAGTGCCTGTGGCTTGCTGGATGCGGATTTCCGGACGCCTAGCCTGGATTACGA
>NZ_LWEJ01000064.1:0-64948 GCF_001635525.1 Alcanivorax sp. HI0007 | reverse complement strand
TTCAAGGCCGCTGCACACTCCAGGGTCACCAGCAAGGCGGCTACCAGCACGACCAGATCCAGCCCCAGCAGGAACCAGTCAGATTGGTCGTAGAAACTTTTCAGCTGAATCAGCAGGGCGTACAGGGTCATGACCAACAGAAATACCAAGGGCGCCAGAGTATAAATGGCAGGGCGTCCCCGTTTCACCAGCATGATGGTGATCACCAGCAGGGTTAGTCCGGCCAGCAACTGGTTGGTGGTGCCAAACAAAGGCCAGATCAGCAGGCCGCCGGAACCGTCAGCCCCTCCGGCTCCAAAGGCCAGAAGTAAACAGCTGGCCACTGCCAGCAGAGTGGCGGGGAGAGGGCGGGTCAGCCACTTCTGCTGATAGATTTCCCCCCACTCCTGGAAGATATAACGCTGCAGGCGCAGGCCGGTATCCATGGTGGTGCCAGCAAACAGGGCTGCCATGACGGTGAGAAGTGTGGCCGCCACGCCCACATCCATGCCGGTACCACCGGCGAGAATATTGGCGCCACCGTTGACGAAGGCGCTCAGACTGCCATTACCGAAAGCGGTATAGACAGCCTGCCAGTCCGCCAGAGTGGCGAAGCCGGCAGTGGCTGCGATGATGGCCGCCAGAGCCAGGGCGCCTTCACCCACGGCGCCGAAATACCCGACAAAACGGGCATCGGGTTCCTTGTCCAACTGTTTGGAGCTGGTTCCGGATGCCACCAGTCCGTGGAAGCCGGAAATGGCACCACAGGCGATGGTGACGAACAGCAGGGGTAACAGGGAAGGGGTCCCTGCAGGCACATCGTTATTGATCATGGGGGCGACGACCTGTGGATTGCCAATCAGCACAGCGCCATAGAGCAGAATCAGCCCCACGAAAAGTTGTAGCCCATTGATGTAATCGCGGGGTTGCAACAATACCCAGACCGGCAGCAGGGAGGCGATGGCCGCGTAGGCGAATAACAGCAGAATCCAGCTGGCGTTGGCGGACAGGCCCATGACCTGTTCCGGTAATGTCACAGGGACCTGGGGACCCACATAAATCAGGCTGTACAGGGCGATCACCCCTAGTACCGAGACCAGTCCCAGTCCAATGATGCGGCGGTAAATGAGCTGGCCGATGATCAGTGCTACCGCGATGGCACCCCATACCGGGACCACGGACCCCGGGTTGTTGATTAGCAGCTTGGCAATGACCACCCCGAAAACGGCATTCACCATCAACAGCACCAGGAAAATAACGATCATGAACACGGTGCGGGCTCGATAACCCACCACCTCGCCGGTGAGGGCGCCTACGGATTTGGCCCGGTTGCGGACACTGGCCCAGAGCGCACCGCTGTCATGAACCCCGGCAAAAAAAACCGTGCCCAGCACTACCCACACAAAGGCCGGCAACCATCCCCAGATCACCGCGATGGCCGGCCCGACAATGGGGGCGGCGCCGGCAACGGAGGTGAAGTGGTGGCCCCACAGGACAAAACGGTTGGTCGGCACAAAATCCACCCCATCCTCAAATTCGTGGGCGGGTGTCCGAAAAGCAGGGTCCAGCTTGTAGATGCGGGATGCAATAAAGCGGGAGTAGAATAGATATCCGGCGGCCATGCCACCCAGACCGAGCAAAAGTAAAACGATTGCGCTCATGGGGTGCCCTTTGTCATTGTCGCTATGATGGGCCCGTTCGGGCATGCAGCCTATGGTTAGCGGTTTTGCTGCCAGCGTCAACGCGACCAATGGCTAACCCGTTTTATGCAGGCTGGCCCGCGGGCGGTAAATATTCGGGGCACGTGCGCTATGTCATCGTTTGTTCATCTTGCCCTATGCATGCGGGTGCACAGACGCTACTCTTCGGAACATACTGAAAAAGAAGTGGGTAAAGGATTACCCGGGGGAAAGCAGCAATGATCAAAGTATTGGTAGTGGACGACCATGATCTGGTCAGAACCGGTATCTCCAGGATGCTGGACGAGGTTGAAGGTTTGCGGGTTGTTGGTGAGGCCAGCTCCGGCGAACAGGCCGTGCAACTGGCCAAGGAAACGGTGCCGGATGTGGTGTTGATGGATATCAAGATGCCAGGCATCGGCGGCCTTGAGGCAACTCGCAAATTGCTGCGTGTGGACGAGGGCATCCGCGTGATCGCGGTAACCATGTGCGAGGAGGAACCCTTTCCCTCGCGGCTGATGAAAGCCGGCGCCGCCGGCTACATGACCAAAGGGGCTGGCCTGGAAGAAATGGTCAGGGCCATCAAGGTTGTGACCACCGGGCAGCGGTACATCAGCCCGGAAATTGCCCAGACCATGGCGCTGAAGCCCTACACCGGTGAGGATGCCACGCTGCTGGATATGCTCTCCGAGCGCGAACTGCAGATCATGATGATGATCGTCAACTGCCACAAGGTGCAGGATGTGGCTGACAAACTGTGCCTGTCACCGAAAACCGTCAATACCTACCGCTATCGCATTTTCGATAAGCTGGGCGTGACCAGTGATGTGGAAATGGCACTGCTTGCGGTACGCCATGGCATGCTGGATGCGGTTGAGAATACCGTTCCCTGATGGCAACAGGGCGGTCACGGGAAACAGACAACTGGCTGGGCGAAACTGTTACACTTTGTGGGCAGTAACCGGCCGAGATTGTTCCCTTGTCAGAGTTTGACCCGCAACATTTTCTTGATCACTGCGCTCGCAAGCCGGGCGTGTATCGCATGCTCAATGATGAGGGTGACGTCCTCTATGTGGGCAAAGCCCGTAATCTTCAGGCCCGTCTGAGCAGTTACTTCCAGAAGAATATTACCAGCCCGAAAACCCGGGCCCTGGTGGGGCGTATCGCCAGTGTCCAGACCACAGTGACGGGCAGTGAGGCGGAGGCCTTGCTGCTAGAGCAGTCGCTGATCAAGGAACTACGGCCGCCCTACAACATTCTCCTGCGGGACGATAAATCCTACCCCTACATCCGTATCACCAGCGCTGACCGCTTCCCGCGCATCACCTTTCACCGCGGCAGTCGCCGCAGTGGCAGCCATTACTTTGGTCCTTATCCGAGTGGCGGCGCAGTTCGTGAAGCCCTGTCCCTGGTGGAAAAGGTCTTCCAGGTACGTAACTGTAGCGACAGTTATTTTCGCAACCGCACCCGACCCTGTCTGCAGCACCAGATCAATCGCTGTACGGCACCCTGTGTGGGGCTGGTGAGTGAACAGGCCTATGCCCGACAGGTGAAGCTGGCCATGGATTTTCTGGATGGCCGCAGCCGGGAAGTGGTTGAGCAGCTCAGTCGGGAAATGGACAGTGCGGCCCAGTCTCTGGATTTTGAGCGGGCTGCCATTATTCGCGATCAGCTGGCAGCCATACAGGCTGTTCAGCAAAAGCAGTATGCGGAAACCGGCCAGGGGAATCTGGATGTGGTGGCCATCGATAGCCGCCATGGCCTGGCTGTACTTGAAGTATTGATGATTCGCGGGGGCAGGATTCTCGGCCACCGGACGTTTCGCCCGGATACCCGCGGCGAGGAAGATCAGAACGATATTCTCGAGGCCTTCCTGGCGCAATACTATCTGGGGGACCGTGAGGACCCGGTGCAACCCCAGGAAATCCTGTTGGGCCTGGAGCCTGCCAGCGCTGAGGCATTACAGCAGGCATTAAGCCAGCATTGGGGCAAGAAGGTGCGTCTGGCCTGGCGGGTTCGCGGAGAGCGTGCCGCCTGGATTGCCATGGCCCAGACCAATGCCCAGCAATCCCTGGCGGCCGAGCTGGCCGCCCGCGAGCACATGGAGCAGCGCTTTCTGGCCCTTGAGGCCTTGCTCGGGGCGGATGAGCCGGTTCGCCGGATCGAGTGCTTTGATATCAGCCATACCCAGGGCGAAAAAGCCGTGGCGTCCTGCGTGGTGTTCGACCAGCAGGGCGCCAGGAAAACCGATTATCGCCATTTCAATGTGTCCCCGGCCCATGCCGGTGACGATTATGAAGCGCTGGAAGAGGCGGTGCGCCGGCGCTATCAGCGGGTGCTCAAGGAGCAGGGCAGGTTGCCGGATCTGCTGCTGATTGATGGCGGCAAGGGCCAGATGCAGCGCGCCTGGAGTGTGATGCAGGCGCTTGCCTTGCACGATCGCGTTCGGGTCATGGGTATTGGCAAGGGGCCCAGCAGGCGTCCCGGCTTTGAAGTGCTGTACCTGCCCGATGGCCAGGAACTGGTGCCCGGGCCGTCCCACTCCGCGTTGCACTTGTTGCAGCAGGTTCGCGATGAGGCCCACCGCTTTGCGCTCACCGGCCATCGCGCCCGGCGTGGCAAGGCGCGCAAGCAATCCTCTCTGGACGAAATTCCCGGCATCGGTCCAAAGCGTCGCAAGGCGCTGTTGACGCACTTTGGTGGCCTGAAACAGCTACGCAATGCCTCGGCCGGGGAGTTGGCCCGTGTTCCGGGGATCAATGCCCAAATGGCACAAACCCTGTATGACTGGTTTCATGATTAGGGGCGCTAACAGGCAGAATCGCCACGTGCGCTGAGTCAGGGTGGCCTGGGCTGATGATAAATCGGCAATGAGTCACCGTGGCCTTTCCGTTATACTGACTCTTTCGGCCTGTTATTGCCTGCGTTGATCGACAGCGGCAGACATTATGGCTGGCCATGCCCTGCGTTCGTGTCTTTTTATGCTCTTTGCAACGATTTCGACGGAGCAGCGGGGTATCAACAGGCCCTTATTTTGGCGGTAGTACCTATGCAGAAAACGAGCCCGATCCTGAATTTGCCCAATATCCTCACCATGATTCGTGTATTGGCAATTCCCGTTCTGGTTCTGGTGTTCTACTTGCCCTTCAAGTGGAGCGATATGTGTGCGGCGGCCCTGTTTCTGGCTGCGGGCATTACCGACTGGCTGGACGGCTACCTGGCCCGTCGCCTTAACCAGACCAGCCCTCTGGGTGCCTTCCTCGATCCGGTGGCGGACAAGCTGATCGTCGGGGTGGCCCTGGTCATGCTGGTGCAGGTGCACGCCACGGCCTGGCTGGCGGTGCCCGCCATGGTGATTGTGTC
Source organism: Alcanivorax sp. HI0007 (assembly GCF_001635525.1). Taxonomy (NCBI): domain Bacteria; kingdom Pseudomonadati; phylum Pseudomonadota; class Gammaproteobacteria; order Oceanospirillales; family Alcanivoracaceae; genus Alcanivorax; species Alcanivorax sp. HI0007. The sequence continues at coordinate 59,927 of NZ_LWEJ01000064.1, read as the reverse complement.
CCGGGAGATCGCGGTATCCGCCCTGCGTGAATGGATGGCGGAGCTGGGTCAGCGGGGCAGGGTGGCGGTCAGTCAGCTGGGCAAGATCAAGACGGTGACCCAGATGACAGCCATCACCCTGTTACTGGCCCAGAAGCCCGAGTTCGATGCCCTGGGCGATATCATGATGACTCCCTGGTTGTGGCTCAGCTACGGTCTCCTGTATCTGGCCACGGCATTGACCCTGTGGTCCATGGGCGCATATTTGCGCGCTGCCGCCCCGGAATTGCTGAAAAGTGGTGACTGAGCGGAGTTAAGCCGGCCCGCGCGAGTCTGGCCCTGGCAGAATCGAGGGTTTTTTAGTCAAAGTGCTGAAAAATCAGAAAAAACCAGCCGGGCCGGGTTGACAGTGAGGGGGCGATGGGTAGAATTCTCCCCGCAACGAAGCATGCTTCGCGGCGACTTTTCAAAGCAAGACAAGCGGGAATAGCTCAGCTGGTAGAGCACAACCTTGCCAAGGTTGGGGTCGCGAGTTCGAATCTCGTTTCCCGCTCCAAGTTTTCAAAAGCCTCGGTTCCGCCGAGGTTTTTTCTTGGTAAATCAGTTTAAAGGCGCGGTGGCAGAGTGGTTATGCAGCGGACTGCAACTCCGTGTACGCCGGTTCGATTCCGACCCGCGCCTCCAATTTTCGACCTGCACGGTCACCGCCCGGGTGGCGAAATTGGTAGACGCAACGGACTTAAAATCCGTTGACCTTTGGTCGTGCGGGTTCAAGTCCCGCCCCGGGCACCAGCTTCCTGTTATTGCTTTCCCCCTCCCGGTTATACCCATTCTGACTCGGCCCGAGTCTGCACCTGCCGCTAGTCAGAAAAAATCCCAGTCAAATCAACTATCTGGTTACGCAACTTCAGGCACTTTATTGCCGTATCAGCCCGCTTTCTGGTAGCCTCACACTTTAGTCTTAGCCTGGTCCGCCGTCCCATCACGGATACAGGCATGGCCCTTTCGGGGGGCAATGAGAACAAAAAGCCGGAAAGGCGAGAGGGCTATCTGAATGAACTGGTTCCAGAACCTGTCAGTGCGGCTGAAGATCCTGTCTGTGGCCGGGCTGGGGATTGTGTTGTTCGTCGTTTATGCGGCCTACAGCTTTTATATCGCCGAAACCAATATTGATCACCTGAAACGTATTGAAAGCCAGGACTTTCCCGTCCTGGAGTTGGTTAATGCCAACAATGTGGATTTCATTGCCATCAGTGAATCCTTTATAGCTGCCATCACCCAGGCTGACCCGGATCTGTTGCAGGAAGCGCAAAGTCGTGCCGCCGAGTTCGAGCAGCGGCTGGCGGATATTCGTCGCACCGACCCGAGCCTGTCGGGCAGTGTGGAGGATTTGCGTCGCAGCTTCAGCGCCTATATCGGCGAAGCCACCACCCTGGCGCGCAGCTTGATTAACAGCGATGCGGCCGCCGATGATCTGTATCAACGCATCAGCCACTTACGTGGCCTCCAAGACGCCTACGAGACGCACCAGAAAGCCTTCGAAAAGCAGCGCTACGAGGCGTTTCGAGACACACTGAATGCCAGCCGCTCGGACAATCTCAGCACCCAGAAAATCGGCCTTTTTCTCGGCCTGGTGGCCTTTACGCTGCTGGCTCTCATTGCCCTGCGGGTTACCCGTGCCATTACCCTGCCACTGGAAGGCGCCGTAAACGCTGCCGACAATATTGCCAACGGCAAGTGGGATACCAAGATCGAGAAGGGCGGTCGTGATGAGACCGGTCACTTGCTGCACGCCATTCGCAAGATGCGAGATTCGCTGATAAAGCGCCATACCGAGGATCGTCGCCAGGAAACCATCAAGAACCATCTGGCCGAGCTTAACAACCGCATGCGCGGGGAGATGAGCTTCGAGCAGCTGGGCAACAATATGCTCAGTTTCCTGGTGCCGGTGCTGGAAGCCCAGGTGGGGGCCTTTTACAGCTTTGACCCGGCCACCGAGCAGCTCACGTTAAGTAGCTCCTATGCCATGCAGCGCCGCAAACATCTGGCGAATACGTTCCGTCTGGGCGAGTCCCTGGTTGGCCAGTGCGCCCTGGAGCGCAAGAGCATTCTGCTCGAGCAGGTGCCGGAGGATTACATCAGTATCGCGTCGGGAACCGGTACCGGGCAGGCCCGCAATGTGATGGTGATGCCGGTTGTCCATGATGACGAAATCAAGGGGGTTCTCGAGATCGGTGCTTTTCGGGAATTCAGTGATGAAGACCTGACATTCCTGGAACAGTGCGTTTCGGTGATTGCGGTATCCGTGCACAGCGTACAAAGCCGTATGCGGCTGGCACAGATGCTGGAACAAACCCAGGAGCAGGCTGAGGCCCTGGAGCGGCAGAAAGAGGAAATGGCACAGGTCAATGAGGATCTGGAAGAACAGGCCATGGAGTTGTCTGCCTCCGAATCCCGACTGCAGCAGCAACAGGAAGAGCTCAAGGCAATCAACGAGGAACTGGAATCCCAGACGCAGGCCTTGCGAGCCTCAGAGGAGAGCCTGCAGGCCCAGCAGGAAGAGCTCCGGGTCACCAACGAGGAGCTGGAAGCCCAGGCACGCCTGCTGACCGAACAGAAAACGGAAATGGCGCAGAAGAACGACGAACTTGAGTTGCTTCGCCATGAGCTCGAGGACAAGATCCGCGAACTGGAGATGTCGTCCAAGTACAAGTCCGAGTTCCTCTCAACCATGAGCCACGAACTGCGGACACCGCTCAACTCGATCCTGATTCTCTCCAATGCCCTGGGCCAGAACAAGAAGGGCAATCTGGATGACAAGCAGGTTGAGCATGCCCAGGTCATTCATTCCGCGGGCTCGGATCTTCTCAATCTGATCAACGATATTCTCGATATTTCCAAGATTGAAGAAGGCAAGATGGATGTCATCATTGATGACTTGTCTGCCCAGGAAATTGGTGAACATTTCCGGCGTAACTTTGCCCACGTGGCGGAAAGCCGCAATCTGGATTTCCATGTCAATCTGGGCGACAACCTTCCTGATTATTTCTACACGGATCGTCAGCGCCTTGAGCAGATCATCAAGAACCTGCTTTCCAATGCCCTGAAATTTACCGAGCAGGGCTCAGTGACACTGACCATTGCCCGCCCGGAAGAGGGGGAGACCCTGCCGTCCCGCCATCTTCTGCCCGAGAAGACCATCAAATTTGCGGTTACCGACACCGGCGCCGGCATACCGGCCGAAAAACAGAAACTGATCTTCGAGGCGTTCCAGCAAGCGGATGGCACCACCAGCCGCAAATACGGCGGTACGGGTCTGGGGCTGACGATTTCCCGCGAACTTGCCCGCCTGCTGGGCGGGGAGATCAGCCTTTACAGTGACGGGGAAGGCACCGGGTCCACGTTTATGCTGTATCTGCCTGAAGGTTCTGCGGAATCCATGGATGCCACTCCTGGTGATGTGTCCGGTGAGGCAGATATTGGCAGCAACGCGGAAGCCCACACCGCCGCATTGACCCCGAATGAGTCGGGTCGAGATGATTTTGTGGTGCGGGAAAAAACCGTATTGATCGTCGAGGATGACATCGAATTTGCCAATGTCCTCCTGGAGTTGGCCGCGGACTACGGGCTCGAAGGGCATATTTGTTCTGATGGTGAGGCCGGTCTGGAATACGCCAGTCACTACCGTCCCAGTGCCATCATTCTGGATATCGGTCTCCCCGGTATTGATGGATGGGAGGTCATGGAGAAGCTCAAGGCGGATCCCCGCACCAAGGATATCCCCGTTCATTTCCTGTCCGGTCGGGATGAGCGCAAGAAGGCGCTGGAGCTGGGAGCCATCGACTTTCTCACCAAACCTGCCAAGCAGGATGACATCCTTTCTGCTTTCGCCAAGATTGAAGGGGCCATTGAGACCAATGTTCGGCGCCTGCTGGTGGTGGAAGACAGTGAGATACAGCACGAGAGTATCCGCGAGCTGTTTGACCAGAAAGGGGTGGAAATTACCGCCGCCACCAGTGGTGAGGAAGCGTTGAAAGCGCTTCGCGAAACCGTTTTCGATTGCATGATCCTGGATCTGACCCTGCCGGACATGAGTGGTTTTGAATTACTGGAAACCCTGCACGCCAGCGAGAGTTATGACAGCGTTCCGGTGGTGATCTATACCGGCAAGGACATGACCCGTGAGGAAGAGGCGAAGCTGCGCAAATACGCGGATCGAATCATTCTCAAGACAGAACGCTCCCATGAACGCCTGCTGAACGAGGCCTCCCTGTTCCTGCACTGGCTGGAGTCCACATTGCCGGCCAACCGTCGTCCCGGCAATGATGCGATCGAGCATCGCGATGACATTTTCGAGGGCAAACAGCTGCTACTGGTAGATGATGACATGCGCAATATTTATGCGCTGTCGGCCCAGCTTGAAGAGCTGGGTTTCGACATCACCATTGCCAATAATGGCCGTGAAGCCCTGGATGTGCTGGAAGCGAATCCGCAAATGGATATCGTGCTGATGGATATCATGATGCCGGAAATGGATGGCTATGAGGCCATGAGTCTTATCCGTGAGCAAAGCCGTTTCCAGAAACTGCCGATCCTGGCGCTCACTGCCAAGGCCATGAAAGACGATCGGGCCAAATGTATCCAGGCCGGGGCGAATGACTACTGTTCGAAACCGATTGATATGGCAAAACTTACCTCGCTGTTGCGGGTCTGGCTCCACAAGTAGGTCTTGGAGGATCAATGAATGGCTGAGCCTTATCCCATCGATGATGACGAGGTCAATGTGGAGGATATTGAAATCCGCCTGCTGATGGAGGCCATCTATCAGATGTACGGCTACGATTTCCGTTCCTACAGCAAGGCCTCCATTCGTCGTCGTGTGATGCACAGAATGACCATGTCCGGCTTCGCCTCGATCATGGAGATGACGGATAAAGTGCTCAGGGACCGGCCGTTCTTCGTGACCCTGCTCAATGATCTGACGGTCAATGTGACAGAGATGTACCGTGACCCGGAGTTCTATCGCGCCTTCCGTGAAGAGGTGGTGCCGGTACTGAAAACCTTCCCCTTCATCAAGATCTGGCATGCCGGCTGTTCCACCGGCGAAGAAATCTATTCCATGGCCATATTGCTGGAGGAAGAGGGGCTCTACGATCGCGCCATGATTTATGCCACCGATATCGACAAGAATGTGCTGGCGTCCGCCAAAAAGGGCATTTATTCCATTGAGGCGGTGAAGCAGTATGGCGACAACTATCGCCGGGCTGGAGGCCGTCATTCCCTGTCCGACTATTTCACCGCACGCTACGACAGCGTGATCATGGAGCAGCGTCTCAAGCGCAATATCGTTTTTGCCGACCACGACCTGGCAACGGACCAGGTTTTTGGTGAAATGCATGTAATCCTGTGCCGCAATGTGCTGATCTATTTCGATCGTGCCCTGCAGGCCCGGGTGATACGGCTGTTCAGCGACAGCCTGGACATGGGGGGTTACCTTTGTCTGGGTACCAAGGAAAGCCTGCGTTTCAGTGGTCAGGAAGAGACCTTTGATGTGATCAATACACCGCTGCGGATATTTCGCAAACGGCAATTCCCTCACAACGCATGATTAGAGACAACCAATGATAGAGCAGAAGCTGCTACTCGTGGATGACCAACCCGCCAACCTGGTGTCGCTGGAGGCAGTGCTGGAAGGCGAGGGGCGAACCCTTATCAAGGCGCATTCCGGCCAGGAAGCATTGAAGATTCTGCTCAAGGAAGATATATCCCTGGTGCTGCTGGATGTGCAGATGCCCGGTATGGACGGCTTTGAAGTCGCCGAGCTGATGCGTCAGAGAAAAGATACCCAGACGATCCCGATTATCTTCGTGACAGCGATCAGTAAAGAGAAGAAGTATGTCTTCAAGGGATACCAGGCAGGCGCCGTGGACTATCTGTTCAAGCCCCTGGACCCGTTGATCCTGAAGAGCAAGGTGGATTTCTTTCTCAGCCTGGACAAGCAGAGGCGGGAACTTCAGCAAAAACTGCGTGAGGCCCAGGCACACCGCGCCGCCTATGAAGCGGGCAAGAGCCAGCGCGGGGAGGGCAGCGGTAACCCATCGTGATAAACAGGATCGGACCGGTAAAGGCGATCGTCATGGGGGCCTCCTGGGGAGGCTTGAATGCCTACACGACCATCTTGTCGGCATTGCCTGTGGGGTTCCCGGCCGCCATTTTGCTGGTTCAGCACCAGCACGCCAGTGCTGAAAACCGGCTGCCCTGGCTATTGGCCCGTTATTGCCAGTTGCCCGTGATCGCGCCGGAAGACAAGGAAGACATTCAGCCCGGTTGTGTCTATGTGGCACCTCCGGGTTACCACATGCTGGTGGAAGAGGACGAGACGCTGGCATTGTCTGCGGGAAGGCCCGTACACTTTTCCCGGCCGTCGGTAGACGAGCTGTTCCTTTCCGCCGGGGCGGTTTACGGAAAACAGCTTGCAGGGGTTATCCTTACCGGCGCCAATGAAGATGGAGCAAAAGGAATTGACTACATTCACCGTCGTGGCGGGTTCACCATTGCCCAGTCACCGGTAAGCGCAGAAGCACCGGCCATGCCCGAAGCGGCAATAAAAACAGGTGCAGTTTCCAGAGTGCTCGACCTTGAAGCAATCGGGCCCTTTCTGGCAGAACAGGTTGCAGGGTAGTAGACCTATGAAGCAAAACATTTTGGTTGTGGATGATCACAGGGAAAATCTTATCGCCCTCGAGGCTATTCTTGACGGGGAAGGGCGAAATCTTGTCATGGCACAATCAGGCAATGAAGCCTTGTCATTGGCGCTGAAGTACGACTTCGCGCTGGTGTTGCTTGATGTGCAAATGCCGGAGATGGACGGTTTTGAAGTCGCGGAGTTGATGCGCAAGAACAAGAAAACCCGCCATATCCCCATTATCTTCGTGACGGCTATTTCCAAAGAGCAGAAGTATGTCTTCAAGGGCTACGAATGTGGCGCTGTGGACTATCTGTTCAAGCCCATCGACCAGAAAATTCTCGAAGCCAAGGTCAATGTGTTTCTGGAGCTGGATCGCCAGCGAAAGAAACTGCAGCAGGCAGTGGTGCAGATGAAGCGCCTGAAAGACGAGAATGAGCGGCTGCTTCATGCCCTGGGTGAGGCACTGATCGGTGCCGATGCAGGCGGCAAGGTATCGTTCTGCAATGAAGCCGCCTGTGCACTGCTGCGTCGCCCCCGTGATGAGTTGATAGGCCGGGATATTGCCGCGCTGATTTTCAATGATGATACCGGCAAGCGCCGCTGGGAGTGGCAGGAATCCCCCCTGCGGCAGGCCTGCCAGCAGGGTGAAGGCTGGAAAAACGAACACAGCCTGTACACACAGGACGAGGATGGACTGGTAGCCTTGTCGGTACGGGGTAATGCCATCAATGACGATGCCGGCAATTTCACGGGTGTGGTTATTGTGCTGCGCAAGGCGGATGACGAGAATGATGTCCGCGACAGCCGCAAGGACCACCGACGCCACCCCCGCAAGAAACTGTTTAGGGAAATGGTGGTGTTTGATCGAAGCACCGGTGGTAACGTGGGCCGCCTGATGAATATCAGCCTGGACGGGTTCAAGCTGTTTACCCGCCGGGAAATCTCCCAGGGCGAGGTGTTGCAGATGGGAATGGTGCTGCCGGATCAAATTTCCGGGGTCAACACCATCAGCTTTGACGCCAGAGTAGTGTGGTCGGAAGTCCTGGACGCTCCCGGAGAGTATCAGGTGGGTTTCCAGTTTCTGGCACTGACAGAGATCACCGCCAATGTGATCGAGAATTTGATGGACAAATACTGAAATGAACGAGCACATCGAGACGCCGGAAAATCAGGACCTTCCCCCGTCATTGCTGCCCTATGGGTTCGCCCGGCGCTACGGTGTGTTGTTGCGTGAAAAGGATGGGCGCCGCGAATTATGCTATCGCAAGGACGTCCCCCTTTCCGCCCTGAGTGAAGTGCAGCGTCACATCGGCCGGTTGCCCACCCTGGTTCCCATGGATGACGCCGCATTTACCGCAGCCATGGCGATAGCCTATGAGCAGCAGCGGGGGGCTGCCGCGGAGGCCGCTGACGACCTGGAAGGTCTGGACCTTGCCAGTCTGGCGGATTCCCTGCCGGAAACCTCCGACCTGCTGGAACAGGAAGACGATGCGCCGATTATCCGGCTGATCAATGCGCTGCTGCAGGAGGCCATCCGTGAGGATGCTTCCGATATCCATATCGAAACCTTCGAGCGGCGCCTGGTAGTGCGCCTGCGGGTAGATGGGGTGCTGCGTGAAATCCTGACTCCCAAGCGCGAACTGGCGCCCCTGCTGGTTTCCCGGATCAAGGTAATGGCCCGGCTTGATATCGCCGAGAAGCGGATTCCGCAGGATGGCCGTATCTCCCTGCGTATTGGTGGGCGAGATGTGGATGTGCGGGTATCCACCATGCCTTCCAGCAATGGCGAGCGGGTGGTGCTGCGTCTTCTGGACAAGCAGGCAGGGCGTTTGCAGTTATCGCACCTGGGCATGGGAGATGTCTGTGACCAGCATATGCGCGAGCTGATTCACAAGCCCCACGGGATTATCCTGGTGACGGGGCCCACCGGTTCCGGTAAAACCACCACCCTGTATGCCTCACTGGCGGACCTGAACGACAGCACCCGCAATATCCTGACGGTAGAAGACCCGATCGAATACCAGCTTGAAGGCATCGGCCAGACCCAGGTCAACAGTAAAGTGGACATGACCTTTGCCCGCGGATTGCGCGCCATCCTGCGCCAGGATCCGGATGTGGTCATGGTGGGAGAGATCCGCGATCTGGAAACCGCAGAAATCGCCGTCCAGGCATCCCTGACCGGTCACCTGGTGCTGTCTACCTTGCACACCAATACCGCCGTGGGCGCGGTAACCCGCCTTCAGGATATGGGGATTGAGCCCTTTCTGCTCTCCAGTTCCCTGCTGGGGGTTCTGGCGCAACGACTGGTGCGGGTTCTCTGCGATGACTGCAAGACCCCCTATCAGCCCAGTGCCAGCGAATTGAAAATGATGGGATTGCCGGAGGATGAATCCTGTACCCTCTATCACCCCAAGGGCTGCAATGCCTGTAATCAGCAGGGCTACCGTGGGCGAACCGGTATCTATGAGCTGGTAATGATTGATGAAACCATGCGCCAGCTGATCCATGACCGGGCCGGCGAGCTGGAACTGAACCGACATGCCCGTACCCTCACCAGTGGCATCCGTGAGGATGGCTGGCGTAAAGTACTGGCTGGACACACCAGCGTGGAAGAAGTGCTGCGTGTGACCCGCGAGGACTGACCGGACCCCTGATCCATGCCTGCATTCGAATATCGATCCCTGGATCACAGGGGCAAAATCAAGAAAGGCACTCTCGAAGCGGACAGTGCCCGCCAGGTGCGTCAGCAGCTCCGTGACAAGGGCTGGGTGCCCATTGAAGTGCATGAAGCCCATGACTCCGGCCGTTCCGGCGGTCTCGGGCAATTTTCCGCGTCTGGCAAGCTGAAAGGGGCAGAGCAGGCCCTGCTGACACGCCAGCTTGCGACTCTTCTCAAATCCGGCCTGCCTGTGGAGCAGGCATTGTCCGCGGTGGCCAAGCAGGCCGCCAATGACAGAATCGAACGCATTGTTCTGGCGGTTCGCGCCAAGGTGCGCGAGGGCTTCAGCCTGGCCAGCAGCTTTGAATCCTTTCCCCGTGCCTTCCCGGAGATGTACCGGGCCACCGTGGCTGCGGGTGAGCAGAGCGGACACCTGGAGCAGGTTCTCGAGCAACTGGCGGATTACCTGGAAACCCGTCACGACACCGGCCGCTCGGTGGCGCAGGCGATGATCTATCCGGCCTTTATCATGGTGTTCGCCACCATTGTCATCATGCTGATGATGACCTTTGTGGTCCCCAAGCTGGTGGCGGTGTTTGAAGGCCGTGACCAGACCCTACCCCTGTTGACGCGTATCGTCATGGCGCTCAGTGATTTCGCCCGCGATTGGGGCTGGTTGCTGCTACTGGTTGTCGTTGTGGCTGTTGTGGCCTTCATGCGCGCCATGCGCGATCCCGGTTTCCGCCTGCGGGTGCACCGGAAAATGGTCACCATGCCCATGGTCGGCACCATGTTGCGGGCTGCCGACAGCGCCCGTCTCGCCAGCACACTGGGTATCCTCGGTCGTTCCGGGGTGCCGCTGGTGGATGCCCTTTTTATTGCCGCCCAGGTGGTGGGCAATCTTGAAGTCAGAAACGCGGTGAAGAATGCCGCGGCCAAGGTCCGCGAGGGCGGCAGCCTGAGCCGGGCCCTAGACGCCAGTGGCTATTTCCCGCCAATGCTGGTGCAGATGATCGCCAGTGGCGAGGCCAGCGGGGAGCTGGACCACATGCTGACCCGCGCAGCCGACTACCAGGAACGGGAATTGAGCAGCACGGTCAATACCATGGTGGGGCTGTTGGGGCCCATCATGCTTCTATTCATGGCGGGTGTGGTGGTATTGATCGTACTGTCTGTGATGCTGCCCATCATGCAGATGAACAACTTACTAGCTGGATAGGTGAAGGAATGAAAACGAAAGGCACCATGTCAGGGTTCACCCTGCTGGAAATTATGGTGGTTGTTGCCATTATCGGTCTGCTGGCCGCCGTGATTGTTCCCAATGTGATCGGGCAGGGTGAAGGCGCCAAGGTGGACCTGACCAAGGCCAACATGGGGAAAATCGTCCAGCAGCTGGACCTCTACAAATTCAACAATGGCAGCTACCCCACCAGCGAAGAAGGCCTCAATGCGCTGGTTGAGCGCCCCGCATCCGCCCGTAAATGGCCTGATGGCGGGTACCTCTCCAGTGTGCCCGAGGACGCCTGGAATAATGATTATGTCTATATCAGCCCCGGTGTAGACGGGCCCTTCGACCTGCTTTCCCTGGGCGCTGACGGTGCCGAAGGTGGCGAAGGGACTGATGCCGACATCAACTGGCGCGACATTCAGTAAGATGCGCTTGCGCCCCGTCATTCAGGCCGGATTCACCCTGCTGGAAATCATGGTTGTGGTGATGCTGATGGGGTTGCTCACCGTAGTGCTGGTGTCCCAGGGCAACTGGACCAGTGATGGTCGCCAACTGGAGCAGGAAACCGCCCGTTTGCAGGACACGCTGGCGCTCTTGAACGAGCGCAGTCTTTTCTCGGGCCAGTTGATGGCGCTGCGACTGGAAACCACCGGGTGGACACCGCTGGCCTACGACAGGGTTGAGGGGGAATTCCTGCCCGTGGATGACACCGCGCTCAAGGCACACAGGTTGCCGCCATCCCTGGAATTGGTCTGGCAACTGGATGAGCTCGGTGAAGATCAGGCCAGCCTCAGTGATGTGGCCGAGAGCCTGGTCAAAGACGACGTCATGGCCGGCGCAGGCAACGACCTGGTCGACCAGGAAGAGGGCGATGAAAACGGCCAGGAGGAAGCGGATTTCCCCCAGGTATTTTTCTTTCCCAGCGGTGAGGTATCCCCGATGACCCTGACCCTGCGCGCCTACGATGATGTGGATGCTGAACAACGTTTGCGCATGTCGGCACTGGGGCAATTCAGTGACCCGGATGCCGGCAATGACGAGGAGGCCGCACCGTGAGTGGTGAGCAGAAGGGGTTTACCCTGGTTGAGGTGCTGGTTGCCGTCTCCATCCTGGCGCTGGTCATGGTTACCCTGGGGCAGAGCATGGGAGCCACGGCCCGGGCCTACACCAACATCAACGAGACCCATCTGGGCTTCCTGGTTGCGTCCGACAAACTGGTGGAAATGCAGGTGTATCAGCAATGGCCTTCTACCGGCACCTCGGACAGTGAAGTGTCCCGCAATGGCCGTGACTGGTGGATCGAAACCACCGTTTCTGAAGGGCCTTATCCGGATACCCGCCGAGTGGACATTGAAGTCGGACCGCTGCGGGGCAAGGACAAAGGCGGCATGGCCTATCGCCTGGCCAGTCTGATTGGAAAGCCTGCGTCCTGATGTCACAGCGCGGCAGGATACGCGGTTTCACGCTACTGGAGATGGTTGTCACCATCGCCATTTTTGCCTTTATCTACGTCTGGGTGGCCAGTTTTCTTGGCACGGCCCTGCAGGGCCGTGAGCAACTCAATGCCAACGCCAGCATCATGGAACGCAACCAGCGCGCCATCACCTACCTGACCCTGGATTTCGAGCAACTGATCAGCCGCCCGGTCCGCGACCCCTATGGGGACCCCCAGCCGGCCATCGTTGGCCGCGACAATTACGTGGAATTTACCCGGCTGGGTTGGTCCAACCCCTTCGGGTTGCGCCAGCGCAGTGAGATGCAGCGGGTTATCTATACGCTGGAAGACGGCAAACTCTATCGTCGTTACTGGCCAGTGCTGGATACCAATGTGGCCACCGAGTATCAGCAAGATGTGCTGATCGACGATGTGGCCCGCTTTACGGTGCGTTATCTGGACAAGACCCCACAGGGAGAGTGGCAATGGCTGGAGCTGTGGCCGGATGTGGCCCTGGCTGCCGTTCCTGTCTGGCAGCAGCGATTACCGAAAAGCATCGAAGTGGAAATTGAACTGGAGGATGGCGACACCATTCACCGATTCTACCGTACGGTGGTGAACCCATGGTCCTGACCCGCAACGCAAAACAGCGGGGTGTAGCCCTTATTATCGTTCTGATGCTGTTCGCGATCCTTGCCACCATCACACTGGAAATTGTCTTCCGGCAGGATCGGTTCCTGACCCGGGCAGACAACCTGCTGCAATGGGATAAACGCTATCAATACGCCATGGCCGCGGAAGTGGTGGCCCAGCAGGGGCTGATCGACGATCTGGAGGATGACCGCAACAACAATGCCATGGTGGACGATTGCGTGGAAGAACAGTGGGCGGTCCAACTGCCGCCCACCCCCTACGAAGATGCCATGCTCAGCGCCAGCGTTCAGGATCTGCAGGGGCGTTTTAACCTGAACTGGCTGATCACGACATCCGGCGGACAATTTATCAGAAACCCCGAAGCCATCACTCAGTTGACCCGTCTCATCGAACAGACGTTTCCGCCCGAAGCCAATCCCTCACGGCTGGCCAATGAAATGGCTGACTGGCTGGACAGCAACAATATTGTCGACAGCGTGGAAGGGGCAGAAGACCCGGAGTACCGAAACCGACGTACGCCCAATATGCCTGTTTCGCACGAGTCAGAACTGCGTGCACTGCTCAGTTTCCGGGTCAATAGTCAGCCCTCTGAATCGCTGGTGTGGGGCCTGTTTACTGCATTACCGCAAGGCACTACCTTGAACGTTAATACTGCGCCACCGCAGGTATTGGATGCGGTGATTGGCAGTGTGGCTGGCACAGGGGCAGTCGAAGCAGTCATAGAGGAACGCAAGAACGCACCCATAACGGCAATCAGTAATTTAATGCAGGAACCCGCTTTCAATGGCCTTAATGCCAATCAGAAAAACGATCTTGCCAGTCTATTGGGTGTCAGCAGCGAGTATTTTCAGGTAATGGTAAATGTGGAAGTGGATGGCCAGCTCAGCCGACTGGTCAGCCGCCTTCATCGGGCCAATGGCCAAGGGAAAACAACTTCCGTGTTCAGCCGCCAGGTCAGTCCTCTGCTGACGCCACTCGAACCGGCGTGCAATCCCTTCTACAATGCCAACGGTACCTGATAAAAAGCCAGACGCAGCCCGCGATTGGGATGCATGCTCAAGAATAATGATGGAAGGACAGATAGCGTGGCAGATGCTCCCTTGATTTATCTCGCCGGTGCCGGGGAAACCCAATGGCAACCGGACAGCCCCGTGCTGTTCCAGCCCCACCGCGGTGAGGCGGTGCAATGGCTAGGCCTGGGCGAGGCGCTGGCGGCCTGCCAGGGGCGCAACGTGGCGGTGGTCATCAGTGTCTCCTGCGCCCGATTGACCCACGTTTCCCTGAGTCGCAAGCAGGCCCGTCATCTTCAGCGCGTCCTGCCATACCTGCTGGAAGAGCAGCTGCTCGACAACCCGGACGACCTTTGGTTCGTGTCCCGCAAGGGCAGTGGGGACGATTATCAGGTATCAGCGGTACGCAGGGAGCTGATTACCCGGCTCCAGCAATGGGCCAGGGAGGCAGGCGCGCAGATGGCATCCTTGCAGGTGGATGCCGACTGTCTGCAGGCGGTGCTGCCGCTGACGGCGGACCTGGGCAATCGTCAGCAGCTGCTGTTGATAGATCGCGAGCAGGGTCTGGTCATTGATGCGGACCAGCAGGAAGCGTTTGCCCCCCTGCTGGGAGACAGCCTGGATCAGGCTCGACAGGTTGATTTGCCAACCCTCTTTGACGAACTGCGTCAGTATCACGGCCAGGAGCTGTTGACCGGCCCCTATACCCCCAAACAGGACCGTCAGAAAAACGCATTTTTGGGACCCTGGCGTCCTGTTGCCTACCTGGCTGCCGCGGTGTTTCTGGTTGCGGTGGTTGCACTCTGGATACAGCAGTGGCGCTATCAGCAGGCAGCGGACCAGGCGTTGGCGCAGGCGAAACAGCGTTATGAACAGCTGTTCCCCGGCGACAAGGCGACCTCGGCCCTGAACCGTCAGTTTCAGGGCCGTCTGGCGCGCCTTGGTGGTGGCGTTGATGGCGGTGGCCCAGCGTTTTTCCCGTTGCTGGCGCCGGTTGCCCAGGTGCTCAAAGACATGAAGGTGGAGCCCAAACGGCTGCAGTATGACCAGCGCCAGAATGTGTTGCTGCTGGATGTGGGGGCCAAGGATTACGCCCAGCTTGAAGCCCTGCAGAACGCCATAAGAAAGCAGGGGGGGAATGCCTCCATTGCCAATTACCGCAACGGCGCCCAGGGCGTCAGTGCCCGCATCAAGGTGGAGCAACCGGGATGACATCTGCCGAATTGAAGAAACTGGCCGGCCAGCGCTGGTCGCAACTGCAACAGTGGTATGCCAGTCGTGAAGCCCGCGAACAGCAGGTGCTCAAGGTGCTCGCGGTGGTGGCGCTGTTTGTGGTGCTCTACTGGGTTATCTGGGCACCGTCATGGGCGGCCCGTAATCAGGCTCGCCAACAGTATGTGGCCAACATCCAGACACTGGAATGGATAGACGCCAACAGCGGTGCCGTAATGGCCGCTCGCGCTGGCACCAGCAGTGGTAGCCGGTTGCCAGACAACTGGGTCAGTGACGTGAGCCGCAGTGCGGATGATTTCGGTCTCACCTTGCGTAACTTCACGCCGGATGGGAATCGCTCCGTCCGTATCCAGCTGGAAGATCAGTCCGCTGCGCAGGCCGTGCTATGGCTGCAGTCCCTGCAGCAAAAAGGCGTGCAATTGGGCAATCTGGAAATGACGCCGGGCGGCAAGTCCGGCACTGCCACCGTTCGGGCAACCCTGCAGCAATAATATGACCCTTCGCCTTCTTCTGGCTTTTTGCACTCTGGGTTTCACCGTCACGGCGGAGGCGCAATGTCGCTTCGATCCGCTGGATCAAGGCCGCGTGGTGAAAATTTCCGGCGCGCAGCTGCCCGCCGCATCCGGCATGTCGCTATCCAGTCTTTCGGTCATGCGGGTGGAGAAAGGGCGCTTTATCCCGGTGGCCTACCAGTTCGATGAAATGGACCAGAAAGGCATGGTCTGGTTTGCGGATTCAGGCTTTGAGCTGGCAGGTTCTCCAGGCCAACTGGATGGGCAAGACCAGCTGCTCATGATGCTGACAGATGCAGGCCCGCGGGCGCCGGCAGACCTCAAGCCGGAAAAGGGTGAGCTCATTGCCAGGCTGACCGTCGCAGAGGATTGCCATTTCTATCTGGTCCAGGGGAATCCTGAACGAAGTGACAATTACTATGTAGCCCACGATATCGACAGTGGCGAAACCCGCACGGCGCTTTATCAGCTGGATGTGGATCCGGATAATGAATTGAACTGGCGCTATCTGGGATATCGGGGCTATCTGGGCGAGGGGTCAATCATCGATACCCTGAAAATGCGCATGAGTGCCGGTGTACTGTCCCGGTTTACCCGCATGACCCTGGATAATCACAACCTCAGACCCAAACGGGTGGGGTTTTCTGTGGGGCCGATTCGTTCGGTGATGCATTTGCGTACCAAGGTGGTACTGGCCGGTATTCCCGTGATGACCATCCAGGTACAGGCCATGCGCTACGCGGCGCATTATGAAGCCCATACCTACGCCAAAATTCCCGACCTTTATCGAGCGACCCTGAAAGAGCCGGAAGTGTCGGTGACTGTGGATGGCAACAATCAGTCAGGCGCCGCTGTGTACACAGCAAATTTTGTCGACTCTCCGGTGATTGTCGACGGCAAACCGGATGATAAGGCGTTTGCTGACCAGGCGCTCACCATGGATGCCAACTGGATCCTGTTTGACAGCCAGCGGGATTTTGCGCTGCTCACCCATCTCACCGTGCCCGATGAACTAATGGAAACGCCGCTGGCGCTCATTTATCAGGATGATGCCTCGTTGACGGTGGAGCCGGAACAATTTCCAGGCCAGCTTCCCAACCTGGGTTACTCCCTGCATGGCTGGCCGCAGCCGGAAGAGCTGCGGTTTACCGTGAGCCTGTATTTCGAAGAGGGTTTGAAAGGTTTTGCCGCAGACCAGTTCGCCACGAGGCGGTCCGCCGAGGTCCCGGTGCAGGTAAGGGGCCGTTAACAGGCGGTAAGGCCTGCCTATTCAGTGTCTGCCTGCGTGATACAAGACAAAGACGGTTTCGCTGCCCGTTGCAGGTCGCCGTCTTTGTCGGCACGGAAATCGTGCTGTGTTGTTCAGAATGGCCGTTCCGGCGTCAGTGAAATGGCTTCTTCCCGGGTCAGCGGCAACCAGATATCCCCCTTCACTGTGGCATTTCTCGCCAGGAAAGCGGAATTGAGCGGGAACTGGGTGGTAAATCCGTAAATCACCAGCCCGACACGATCGCCTCCTTTCAGGGGTTGGCTCACCGCCGGCAACTCCATATTGTGGATGCCTTTTTCCGGCAGGGGCGTCAATTGCTCACTGGCCACGTGTACCCGGCGGCGGTTGGCGTGTTGAATGCCGACCCCGACAAAGACCGGCATGCTTTTGCCGCCTGAGGTGCCGGCCAGGCTCAGCGCAATGCGGGGCTTGCCCAACAGCACCTCATCGTCACCCCGGGCCACATACAGCGGCACGAATTTCGGACGTCCGAAACCGCCATTGGGTTCCAGCTCGCGAAGGTCTGCACCGGGCCACATGGCCCGGAACATGTCGCCACCAATATCGAACCCGGCCATCAGCCATTCAAAGGCTCCGGCAAGGGGGATAGTGACGCGGGTGGGGGAGAGGGCATAACGGCTACCCCCGTCGAGGATGCCGTTTTCTTCCATGGCTATCCCGCGGTCGCGGGTCACGTTGATGCAGTATTGGGGAACAGTGGCGTCTTCTCCACGCAGCTTTTCGTCCCACCAGTTGATAATGGTATCAACGGTTGTTTCGCTGTAGTCACCACAGTGCACCATGTCATCGGTTTGGTAGAACGGCACCCAGCCGCGCCATTTCTGAATTGGCCAGGGCATGACATGGCCGCTTTCCATACCGATAATGCGCGCGTCACGTCCTTGCGCCTGCCAGCAGTCATAATTTTTTTCTGCCTGCTGGAAAGGGAACAGGCTGTCGCTGAAACCCTGGATAAAGAGGGCGTCCGCATGGGGAGCTTTGCCCTGATCGCAGTAACTGGCGGCGCTGCGCTCATACATCAGTGCCTGCATGTCACGGCTGACCGTGCCATCAAAGGCGCTGCGCCAGGGATCCGCAAACATCTCTCCAATATCAAAACCACTATTGATCCCTCCGAATCCGAGCAATACTGCCCCCCAAGCTGTGCGGAATTCGCCATTTGGAGCGATGCTGTTCATGTCATACCAGCCGGTAAGCGGCACCAGGGCTTTTAAACGGGGTTCGGTGAAAGCCGCCAGGGTTTGCAGGCCGGCTCCGTAGGATTCGCCTATCATGCCGATGGCGGGGCTGCCGTCTTCCAGCCGCTTGACTCCGGGCAGGTGGGCCAGGGACCAGTCAATGACCTGGCTCAGGTCAGCCACTTCGTAGTCCGGGTCCATCATGTGAACCCGGCCCTGGGACTGGCCCCAGCCTCGCTGGTCATAGAAGACCACCCAATAACCGGCTTTCCAGGCGGCAATGGCGGCCTCCCCGGTGAGGATTGCCTTGCCATAGACGGACAGCGGGCGCTTCGCACGGAAACCGCCGAAACCGTGGGTGGCAATGACCAGCGGCGCACTTTGGCCGCTCTGCAACGCCGGTTGATAGACCGTGGCGGCCAGTTTCTTGCCATCCCGTGTGGGGATGCGAACCTGGTAGTAATCCGCTTCGAGGGCCTGGGTGGTAAGGCGATCATTGGTTTTGGGAAGGCTGGTGGTGGCACAGCCGGTAATGGCGAAGGCGCCCAAAAAAAGGGCTATCGACATGAAGAGCGGTCGCATGGCGCTACGTCCTCTGTTTATTATTCTGGTTTATGCTTGGGGATATTATGAAAAAAACAGTACAAAAAAGCCGGGTCGCTGCCACTTTAGTGTGGTTCTTCTACGCTGTCACGGTTGTATTGCTTTCCGTTCTTATCAGTTGGGCATTATACAGCCAGGCCAATTACGGGTACGGGTTCTGGTACCAGCAATTAGACATTGATACGCATATACAGGAATACGGCCCCAAGAATCGCTTTCGATACGGTTTTGAGCAATTGCCGAGCGAACAGCATATCCAGGCGTTTGAGCAAATACGGGATGCCGTGCATCAGCAGGGCGAAGGCCTGGCGGATATTCATTACACCTTGCCCGGCCGGAAACCGGTGCCGTTACTGCATGAAGCAGAAATTCGTCATCTGCAGGACGTGGCTGATCTGATCGATGTCGGCCGCTGGCTGATGGTTGCCCTGGCACCACTCTGGGTGTTGCTGTCCCTGTTGTGTATCCGCCTGGCCATACCGCCCATGCGCCAGCGAATTCTGATAACTGTTTTCGCACTGGGGGCTATGATAGCGTGGTTGGCCATTGTCGGGCCGACGCAGATTTTCTATCAGTTTCACGTCTGGCTGTTTCCTGCGGAGAACCAATGGTTTTTCTACTGGCAGGATTCGCTGATGAGCACTCTGATGAAAGCGCCGGTACTGTTCGGGGGAATTGCCGCGGCAATCGCTCTGGGGGCACTGCTGCTGACGCCGGTGTTGTACGGGTTGGGGCTGCGGCTGTCGAAAAACATCGTCAAACAAGAATCAGGTCATGGGCATTGAAGTACTGACTGCTGACGCGCAGGGCAGCGAAAACCTGCAGCGCTGGGCGGCCATGGGGCTGCCTGTGCCGCCGAGCTGGCGAGTGGGCCGGGAAGTGGTACAAGACAATTCGCCGGAATCCCTGGCACAACAACTGCGTGCGTTGCCACGCATGTTTAGCGAAGACCGTTACTGGGTCCTGCAACAGGGGCCAATGAACCCGGACTCCCGCCGGGAAAGCTTGCTCAACCTGGATTCTGATGAGTCCCTGGCGGCAGCGTTGCGGAGTATTTTTCAGCGTGAGCAGGGGCCGGATCATGTGGTGATTCAGGCATTACCGCGCCAGCAGGCTGCTGGTGTTCTGTTTACCCGTCATCCGCTACGACAAGACCTGCCTCACATGGTGGTGGAAGGGGTCCTGGACGGCAGCAATGACCGCCAGCGGCTGATCTTCGATGAGGCTGGGCGCCTGGTGCATGCCTCCCATGGAGACAATGCCCTGGGTGATCAGGTGGGTGAGCCGTTGTTGCGCGGGCTCCATGAGCAGCTGAAGCAGAATTTCAAACGGCCCCAGGCCGGGGAATGGGTGTTTGATGGGCAGCAGCTGTGGCTGTTGCAGACCCTGCCGGTCGGCTCCCTTCCCATGCCCCGGGAGGCATGGACGCGTCGGGCCGGCAGTGGGTTATTTATCCAGGTGGAGACGCCGCTCTGGTACACCTTGCAGGGGCGGTGGCTGAAGACGGCCTTCTGGGAGCCCCTGGTGCGGCAACATGGCTGGGAGTCCCTGGCCAAGGTGGAGCCCTATCGGCGGCAGCACAGCCATCTTTACACCAACTGTGCGTTTTTCCGTGAATTACAGGGCCAGCATGCCGGCGTCAGCCGTTTTCTGCCACCGGCATGGCAGCAGCTGGAGGCCGAACCGGCGCCGGTTTCACCGGGGCGCCTGGCTGACCGGGTGGCGGTTTGCCGGCACCAGTTGACACTGGCCCGTGTCAGTCGGGATCTGAAACGCTGGCAACAGCCTGCCGCGACCCAGGAAGGGCTATGGCGTGGCTTCATGCAGCTTGATGGCATGGGGGAACGACTCAGTGGCGTGGAAGGCGAGGTGGGATATCTGGCCTTGCCGGACCGCAGCCAACATTACACGGCGCCGTTCCCTTTATCGTGGTTGGTCAGCGGTGCAGAAAAGGATGCCATCGACGCGCTGGTGGCGGGGCGTAGCGACGCCCTGGCAGAGACCGGCCTGCGTCCGGGGGCCGATCCGGTTCATGCGCCCCTTAGCGAGAATCCGGCCCAGGCCGGCAACTTGCATACGCTTTACGCGATCACCAGCGGGGAGCCTTCGGTGACGTGTGCCGAGCCCTCCACGGAGGATGCGCGCTGGCTGGCATTGGCCCGTCAGGCTCGTGGCTTGCGTTTTGCCATCGGTAACCGGTTGCGCAGCCTGTTGCGAGCCATGGGGGCGGTGGCGGTCAATCAGGGGCGACTGCAACACCCGGATGACATCTATTTCCTCTACTTCGATGAGTTGTGGCAGTTATGGATGGGCCAGCAACTGCCCGCCAGTGCCAGTCGCGAGGTGATCGGGGAGCGGAAACTCCGCTACCTCGATGATGGCTTACAGGGAGCGCCTGACTGGAAAATGGATCAAATCGGTTACGGCTTTGGCGGCGGCCAACGCCTGAGTCCTTTGCTGCGCGGGGTATCGCTGGTGCCGGGCAGGGCAGAGGGGCCGATACGGCGGGTGTGCAGTGCCTGGAGCCTGAACCGGATATGCCCGGGGGATATTGTGGTGGTTGATCAGGTAGAACCCGCCTGGCTGCCCTGGCTGGTCCAGGCCGGGGGCCTGGTCATTGCCGAAAAGGATCCCTGTAATGGCGCCGCCAGCCTGGCTGTCACTTACGGGATTCCTGCGATTTGGTCAGCCAGTGACGTCATGCACAGCGTCCAGGATGAGTTGCCCGGGCACCTGGATGCCACCCACGGCAGACTTGATGTGTCCGCGGAGATTGCAGAAGATTGACCGGGTCACATCTCACCCCATGGCCCAGTGATGAATAACGATAATAACCCGCAGGAAGAGGATACCCGCCCCTTTGTGGCACCCTGTCGTACCATCGCCCCGTCTGCGCCTTTGCTCTGGTTACGCAAGGGCTGGCAGGATTTTCGTGCGGCTCCGGGGCCGAGCCTGATCTACGGATTGATGATGGTGGGCCTCAGCTACTTGATTACTGGCGCCACCTGGTGGTTTGGCAACATGGGGTTGTATCTGGGGCTGATCTCCGGCTTTGTCTTCCTGGGACCCATTCTTGCCCTGAACCTCTATAACATCAGCATTCAGCTGCAGCAGGACCGGGTGCCTACGCTGAGGGAGAGTCTGCGCCAGGCCAGGCAGTGCATGGGCGATGCGCTGACCTACACGGTGATCATGATTGTGGTCTTCCTGATCTGGGCTCGTGCCGCCAACCTGATTTACATTTTCTATCCGGTCAACGAATGGCACTGGAAAGATATCGTGTTGTTCTTCGGGGTGGGTAGCAGTGTTGGTGCCGTGTTCTGCGCCATTATCTTCACCGCCAGCGTGTTTTCCTTGCCGATGATCATGGATCGCCGCACGGACATGGTGACCGGCGTGATCACGAGCATCAATGCGGTGTTGCGCAACAAGCTGGCGCTGTTTGTCTGGGCGAGCCTTATTGGCGTCTGCTTGCTGTCAGGATTGCTGACGGCCTATCTGGGGCTTGCTGTGCTGCTCCCGGTGCTCGGCTATGCCACCTGGCACGGCTACCGGGAATCGATTGATGCCAGTGCATGGGAGGCCCGCTTCGAACTTCCGCAGGAGCATCACTGAAGAGACGGGTGGGGGAGTGGCACTCAAAATTCTCCCGACTCGCAGGCGCGGCCGGCAGCGTGGGGCGTCCGGTCCCGAAACCCTGCCGTTGCCATGGGGCTTGCGCCTTTGCAGTCCTGGTTCAGCTTTGCTCTTCGTCCATGTAGCCCAATAGATGCGGCACCATGCGCTCGATTTCCTTGCGAGTCATTCCCTTGCGGGCGGCATAGTCATCCATCTGATCCTTGGCCAGCTTGCCGGTGCCGAAGTACTTGGCTTCCGGGTGAGAGAAATACCAACCGGACACCGCCGCAGCAGGCAGCATGGCGTAGCTTTCCGTCAGGGTCATGCCGGCATTCTTCTCCGGCTCCAGCAGCTCCCAGAGCAAGGCTTTTTCAGTGTGGTCCGGGCAGGCCGGGTAGCCAGGGGCAGGGCGAATACCCCGGTATTTTTCACTGATCATGTCCTGGTTGCTGAGGGCTTCATCGCTGGCGTAGCCCCAGTAATCCTTACGCACCTTTTCGTGCATGCGCTCGGCCAGTGCTTCTGCCAGCCGGTCAGCCAGCGCCTTGAGCATAATGGAAGAGTAGTCATCGTGGTCCGCTTCAAAGCGTGCCACGTGTTCGTCGATGCCGATGCCGGCGGTGACGGCAAAGCCGCCCAGCCAGTCGGTGAGGCCGGTTTCCCTGGGCGCGATAAAGTCGCTGAGACAGAAGTCAGGCTTGTCGTTCTTGGTCCGGTCGAGCTGCTGGCGCAAGTGATGGAGGGTCATGAAGGCCTCCTTGTCACCGGGGTTACGGTACAGCTCGATATCGTCCATGACCGAGTTTGCTGGCCAAAAACCTATTACAGCACGGGCGGTTAGCCACTTTTCTTCAACGATTTTCTCAAGCATTGCCTGGGCATCACGGTAAAGCTTGGTGGCTTCAGTACCGACCACCTCGTCTTCCAGAATGCGCGGAAATTTACCGGCAAGCTCCCAGGAGCGGAAGAAGGGGGTCCAGTCGATACGCTGCACCAGATCCTCCAGCGGGTAATCGTCGAACACCTTCAGACCTTTCACTTTTGGCTCGGGCGGGGTGTAGCTGGACCAGTCTGGCTGGAAGCGATGCTGCCGGGCCTGCTCGATGGAAATCAGGCTGCGGTCAACCTGCTGCTGTTTCCGGCGCACGCGCAGGCCTTCGTAGGTTTCCTTCAATTCGGCCACATAATCAGCCTTGGCCGTCTTGGAGAGCAATTTGGAGGCGACGCCCACCGCCCGGGAGGCATCGGCGACATGCACCACTGCCTGCTCGTAGGCCGGGTCGATCTTCACGGCGGTGTGGATGCGGCTGGTGGTGGCGCCGCCGATCATCAACGGCAGATCCATGCCCAGGCGCTGCATTTCACTGGCCACGTGAACCATTTCATCCAGAGACGGCGTGATCAGACCGGACAGGCCAATGATATCCACCTTCTCTGCCTGGGCCGTTTCCAGAATCTTCTCGCAGGGCACCATCACGCCCATATCGACCACGTCGTAGCCGTTACACTGCAGTACCACGCCGACGATATTCTTGCCGATATCGTGTACATCGCCTTTTACCGTGGCCATCAGGATCTTGCCGTTGGCCTCGTCCTGGGTGCCAAGCTCCTCCTTTTCCTTTTCCATGAAGGGGAGCAGGTAGGCCACGGCCTTTTTCATCACCCGGGCGGATTTCACCACCTGGGGCAGGAACATCTTGCCTTCACCAAACAGGTCGCCGACCACGTTCATGCCATCCATGAGCGGCCCCTCGATCACGTGCAGGGGCCGGGCGGCATTCTGGCGTGCCAGTTCGGTATCCTCGTCCACGTAATCGGCGATGCCTTTCACCAGGGCATGTTCGAGACGCTTTTCCACGTCCCATTCACGCCAGGCCAGATCCTCTTTCTTGGCTTTTTCGGCGCCGCTTCCCCGGTATTTTTCGGCCAGATCGAGCAGAATTTCGGTGCCATCCTCACGGCGATTAAGCACCACGTCTTCTACGGCGTTGCGAAGTTCTTCGGGAATATCCGCATAAATCGCCAGCATGGCCGGGTTAACAATGCCCATGTCCATGCCATTGCGAATCGCGTAGTAGAGGAACACGGCATGAATCGCTTCACGGACAGTGTCATTGCCGCGGAAGGAAAAGCTCACATTGGAAACGCCGCCGGAAATCATGGCGTGGGGCAGGGTACGCTTGATGTCCGCCACGGCTTCGATGAAGTCCACGGCGTAGTTGTTGTGCTCTTCAATGCCGGTGGCGATGGCAAAGATATTGGGGTCGAAGATAATGTCTTCCGGCGGGAAATCCACTTCTTCAGTGAGCAGCTTGTAGGCTCGGGTACAGATTTCCACCTTGCGCTCACGGGTTTCCGCCTGGCCTTCCTCATCAAAGGCCATGACGATCACTGCCGCACCGTAACGACGCAGCAGTCGCGCCTGGTGCAGGAAGGCTTCTTCACCTTCCTTCATGGAAATGGAGTTCACCACCCCCTTGCCCTGGATGCATTTCAAACCGGCCTCGATCACTTCCCACTTGGAGGAATCGATCATGATCGGCACCTTGGAGATCTCCGGTTCAGATGCCACCAGGTTAAGGAACTTCACCATGCACTCGGCGGATTCCAGCATCCCCTCATCCATGTTGATGTCGATGATCTGGGCGCCGTTCTCCACCTGGTCACGGGCCACGTCCAGGGCAGCGTCGTAATCCTCTTCCTTGATCAGGCGCAGAAAGCGTTTGGAGCCGGTCACATTGGTCCGCTCGCCCACGTTAACGAACAGGGAGTCCTTGCTGATGGTGCAGGGTTCCAGGCCCGACAACCGGCAGGCGATCTCGATTTCGGGAATCTGTCGTGGCGGCAATCCCTCCACGGCCTCCGCCATGGCGGCAATGTGCTCGGGGGTGGTACCGCAGCAGCCTCCGATGATGTTGAGGAACCCCTTTTCGGCCCAACCGCGGATTTCCCTGGCCATGGTGGCCGGATCGAGATCGTATTCCCCCATTTCGTTGGGCAGGCCAGCGTTGGGGTGAGCGGACACGTAGGTCTCGGAAATCCGTGACAGCTCTTCGATATAGGGGCGCAGCTCCATGGGGCCCAGCGCACAGTTGAGCCCGACGCTGATCGGACGGGCATGGCGCAGGGAGTTGTAGAACGCCTCGGTGGTCTGACCGGTGAGTGTCCGGCCGGAGGCATCCGTGATCGTCCCGGAGAGCATGACCGGCAGATCCAGGCCGTTTTCGTAGCAGTACTGATCCACGGCAAAGACAGCCGCTTTGGCGTTAAGGGTGTCGAAGATGGTTTCGATGAGGATCAGATCAATGCCGCCTTCCACCAGGCCGTCCAGCGCTTCCAGGTAGGCCTCAACCAGCTTGTCGAAATTGGTGTTGCGGTAACCCGGGTCGTTCACATCCGGGCTGATGCTGGCCGTACGGTTGGTGGGACCCAATACCCCTGCGACATAGCGGGGCTTGTCAGGCGTCGACGCCTCGTCAGCGGCTTCACGGGCCACCCGGGCGGCGGCCACATTGATTTCCCGCGCCAGGTCCTGCATGTCGTAATCGGCCATGGCGATGGAGGTGGCATTGAAGGAGTTGGTCTCGATAATGTCAGCGCCGGCGTCCAGATAGCCCTTGTGAAGGGCCTTGATCCGTTCCGGCTGCGTCATGCAGAGCAGATCATTGTTACCCTTGAGGTCGCTTGGCCAGTCGGCAAAACGACTCCCCCGGAAGTCCTCCTCGGTGAACTTGCAGCCCTGAATCATGGTGCCCATGCCGCCATCCAGAATCAGGATGCGTTCTTGCAATTGGGCGGTCAGGGAGGCACGCACGCGCTTGGACATTGAAGACTCCGACAGGCAGAAATGTGACCGAGCATTATACCGGCCAGCCCGGCAGATACCCAGACATGTGCATGAATTGATGAGGAAATCTGCCTTATGGGGACCTTGAGACTGGCCATGGACGCGTGAAGGTTTCATTATGTGCAGCAAGCCGGCAGCGGGCAGGGGTCTGTGCTTCGTTTGCCTCAGGTGAAACCTTTGTAAAATTCTGCTTCGGGGCAACCCGCCATCTTGGGCTGGAAGCAGGAATGGGCATAATTCGCGCTCACTGGATGAGGAGTACGTTTAATGGATCAATATCTGTCTCAACTGGAAACCTTTGCCAACGAAAACCTGATGCCCTACGCATGGAATATCATTGCGGCGCTGGTCATCTTTATTGTCGGTAAATGGATCGTCGGGAAAATTGCTGGATGGCTTGGCCGGGTGATGGACAAGAAGCTGGACACGGAAGTGGCCAAGTTTCTGAGTAATATCATCCACGTACTGCTGTTTGTCTTCGTGATCATCGCCTCGCTGGACCAGCTCGGGGTAGAAACCACGTCATTGGTTGCCATTCTCGGTGCGGCGGGTCTGGCCGTAGGTCTGGCGCTGAAGGACTCCCTGGGCAATTTCGCTGCCGGCGTGATGCTGATCATGTTCAAGCCCTTCCGGGTGGGGCATTACGTGGAAGCCGGTGGCACCTCGGGTACCGTCAAGGAAATCCGCATCTTTGCCACCATCATGAACAGCCCGGACAACAAGGTGATTACCGTGCCGAACGGGTCAATCATGTCCGGCAATATCACCAATTATTCTGAATTGCCCACTCGCAGGGTAGATATGGTGTTCGGTGTTGCTTACGATGCGGACCTTTCCGTGGTGAAGAAAGTGCTGGAAGAGGTTCTGGCCGCTGACGAACGCGTTCTCAAGGATCCCGCCCCGACCATTGTTGTGGGTGAGCTGGCTGACAGCTCTGTGAACTTCCTTTGTCGCCCCTGGGTGAAAAGCGCGGATTACTGGCCGGTGCTTTGGGACACCACGGAAACCGTGAAGCGCCGCTTCGATGAAGCAGGGATTGGCATTCCGTTTCCGCAGATGGATGTGCATCTGGACAAGAGTGAGTAGAGGAGAGATTCATGCGCAGTAAGTATCTCGCTGCCATGCTGATTGCCGCCGGCTTGCCGGCGGTATCAGTGGCGGCCGAGGAAGGCACCAGTGAAGCAAGCAAGTGGTCCGGGGATATTTCTGTTGGCCTGCTTTTCAAACGCGGCAATACCGATTCCGATTCGGTGAACGCCCACGCCAACGCCAGCCGTGACAGTGCCTTCTGGCGCCACCACTTCAAGGCAGACGCCAACAACGAGAAAGAGCGCGATCCGGAGACGGAAGAATACAACCGTACCGATGAAAATTACTTTGCTTCCTACAAGCTTGATCGCAAGCTCGGCGAGGAATCCCGTAATTATCTGTTCAACGTGGCCACTTACGAGAAAGACAATTTCTCCGGGTTCCACTATCAGGCCAGTTACGCCATCGGTCTGGGTCGTCGTTTTATTGAAAACGATGCCCATAAGCTGGATCTGGAAGCGGGTCCCGGTTACCGCGTACAGTGCCTGGAGCCGGAAGACTCCTACAGCGATTGTGCGGACACGGAAGAAAGTGCCATTGCTCGTCTGGCGCTGAAATACCACTGGAAGATCAGTGACAGCGCTGAATTCCAGGAAGAAATCAGCAGTGAAGTGGGTGAAGACTCCACCAGTACCCGGATGGAAACCTCGCTGACCAGCAAGATCAACAGCCATTTTGCCCTGCGGTTGCGCCACTTGCTGGAGCATGAATCCAAGGTGCCGGCAGGGACCAAGGAGACGGATCACCAGGTAACGGTTGGTGTGGTGTATACCTTCAACTAGTCCTGTTGTTTCATCGCACCGAATGCAGAAAAGCCCGCGTAATGCGGGCTTTTTTGTGGAAGATCGCCCCCGAGCCGTCGAAGCAGGGCACTTGCATTTATCGTGTCAATGCCAGGTTGGCGGTGGCCGGCGGAGGCAAGGGAAGGCGGTTTGCGTGCTTGAGGGGGGAGGGGGGTAAAGTCCCGGGGCCTGTTGTCTGCAATGACGGAAGCAGAGGAAAAACAGGCATAAAAAAGGGGAGCCGAGGCTCCCCTTTTTGCTGACCCGCAGAGGATCAGCCTTCTTTCAGGGCGGTGGTGATATCCAGCACCGCACCCTTGCCGTCGCCGAACAACATCAGGGTATTGTCCTTGGCGAACAAGGGGTTGGGCAGGCCGGCAAAACCGGCGCTCAGGGAGCGTTTTACCACAACCACGGTCTTGGCCTTGTCCACGTTGAGGATAGGCATGCCGTAAATCGGGCTGCCTTTGTCCTCACGGGCCATGGGGTTGGTCACGTCGTTGGCGCCCAGCACGATGGCCACATCGGTCTGCTCGAAGGTCGGATTGATGGCATCCATATCCTTGAGCTGATCGTAGGGCACTTCCGCTTCTGCAAGCAGTACGTTCATGTGACCGGGCATACGACCCGCAACCGGGTGAATGGCGTAGGCCACTTCGATGCCGGCAGCTTCCAGGGTATCTGCCAGATCACGCACTGCGTGCTGCGCCTGGGCCATTGCCAGACCAAAGCCCGGGACGATAACAACGCGCTGGGCGGTTTCCAGCAGCATGGCCACTTCTTCGGCGGAGGTGGATTTCACCTTGCCGGCGTAAACCTCGTCTTCGTCCATGGCTTCGCCAGCTTCGGCCATCACACCAAACAGAACGTTGGTGAGTGAGCGGTTCATGGCTTTACACATGATGCTGGTCAGGATCAGACCGGAAGCCCCTACCAGGGAGCCGGTGATGATCAGGGCGCTGTTGCCCATGACAAAACCGGCCGCAGAGGCAGCCACACCGGAATAGGAGTTCAGCAGGGCGATCACAACCGGCATATCGGCGCCGCCAATCGGCAGAACCAGCAACAGGCCGAGTACCATGGCCGCCGCCACAAGACCCCAGAACACCATTTCATTGCCCGGGTTCAGCACCAGATAGCCAATGCCAACGATGGAACCGATAAACAGGACCGCATTAACCAGCTTCATGCCCGGGAAGCCCATGGGCTTGCCGTCGATGAGCTCCTGCAGCTTGGCGAATGCGACCAGGGAACCGGTCAGGGTCACAGCACCGATCAGTACGGCCGCACCGGTGGCAATGATGGATACCGTATCGGTGGCAGAACCACGGAAAAATTCCGCAGAAGCCACCGAGAAGGATGCACCACCACCGAAACCGTTCAGCAGGGCAATCATCTGCGGCATGGCGGTCATCTGGACCTTCTTGGCCATGACGGCACCAATCAGGCCACCAACGACTACGCCGGCAATAATGATTTCATAGGTGACAATATGCTCATTGAGCAGGGTGACCACGGCGGCAATACCCATGCCGGCAGCAGCCAGCAAATTCCCGCGCACGGCAGTTTTCGGCTTGGTCAGCCCCTTGATGCCCAGCACAAACAGGCAGGCGGCGATCAAGTAGGCGATATCAATCCAGTTCTGCATGAATTACTTCCTCTTGAACATCGCCAGCATTCGATTGGTGACCATAAAGCCGCCAATCACGTTGATGGTGGCCAGCACCACAGCGATAAAGCCCAGCACATTGATCAGCATGCCGGAGTCGGACCCGGCAGCAATCAGGGCGCCCACGATAGTAATACCGGAAATCGCGTTGGAACCGGACATCAGCGGGGTGTGCAGGGTTGGCGGGACCTTGGTGATAAGCTCCACACCGAGGAAGATCGCCAGCACAAACAGGGTCAGTTGGGCTACGAAATCCATTATTTCTCCTCCTCCTTGTTGGCGTCGGAGTCCGCTTCGGCGGGTTCCTCTGCCTCGGGCTCAGGCTTGGCAAGAGCAGGCAGGCCGAGCAGGTCACGCAGGCGGGCCTGGGGTACGTCGCCATCATGGCTGATCACGGTTTCCGCAACGATTTCATCTTCGAAGTCCAGTTGCAGATCGCCGTTATCGTCCAGCAGCAGGTTAAGCAGGTTTTCCATGTTCTTGCCGAACATCTGGCTGGCGTGATAGGCCACTGAGGAGGGAACGTTCTCAGGTCCGACGATGGTAACGCCGTGTTTGACAACGGTCTTTCCGGATTCGGTCAGATCACAGTTGCCGCCACGCTCTGCCGCCAGATCCACAATGATGGAGCCGGGCTTCATGGCCTTGACCATGTCTTCGGTGACCAGGATCGGGCTCTTGGCGCCGGGAACGGCTGCCGTGGTGATTACCACGTCCATTTCCTTGATCACTTCGGTCATCAGCTCGCGCTGGCGCTTCAGGAAGTCCTCGCCCTGGGCCTTGGCATAACCGCCGCTGCCCTCGGCTTCGCCGGTATCCAGATCCAGTTCCACCGGCTTGGCGCCAACGGAGAGGATTTGTTCGCGGGCAGCAGGGCGCACGTCATAGGCTTCCACCACGGCACCCAGGCGCTTGGCGGTGGCACAGGCTTGCAGGCCTGCCACACCGGCACCCATAACGAACACGCGGGACGCATTCATGGTGCCAGCAGCGGTCATGTTCATGGGGAACATGCGCTGGGACTCGTTGGCGGCAAGTAATACGCACTTGTAACCGGCAATCATGGCCATGGAAGAAAGGACATCCATGGCCTGGGCGCGAGTGATACGCGGCACCAGTTCCAGCGCCAGGCCAGTGACTTTCTTGTCGGCCAGGGTCTGGGCAAATTGCGGGTTGGCCAGCGGATCGGTCATGCCGATTACGATCTGGCCTTGCTTGAGTTTTTCCAGGTCGTCGTTGCCGTTCTGGGTGTTACTGCCAGGCGTTTGTACCTGCAGGACCACCTGAACGGCGTTGAAAACCTCGTCGCGATCAACCAGCTTGGCACCGGCAGCTTCAAAAGCGCTGTCCGGGTAGCCGGCAATCTCACCAGCGCCACGCTCGATGATGATCTCGACACCTTGTTTTTTCAGCAGTGCGCTGACATTGGCAGGCGTTAGAGCAACGCGCTGCTCGCCAGGGCAGATTTCTTTGGGAACACCGATAATCACCTGCGTTACCCCCGTCTGTGGTTCGCAAATAATCGGCTATCAGGGCAGCAGAGTTGGCAACCCGGCACCTTGAAAGCCTCGTTAAACGGTCGCTTCATGGGAGCCGACCGACAAGAGCCTGTCTCAGGCCCTTGCGTACCGCGTGGGGTGGAAGGTAATGACCCGAAGGCCGCCACTGTCTCCATCACACTGCGAAGGTCGAATACCGCCGGTGGGCCCATTGCCGCAGTGTGGGCAATGAGACAAGCCGGAGGCTAACCCCCTCGGTAGCGCAAAGGCCTGAAACAGGCTCTCAGCAGGGTGCTAACCTTATTGTGGCGATGCCACCTTGGCAAATGACAATTCGTTATCGCACCGATAAGCGGGTGACAAAAGGGCATTTTTGTCACTATCGGAGCCATTAATCGACCGGACTGATGGTTTTTTGATCAACCAGGATCACATCCGCGTCTTCCTGCATGTGGATAAATGGCTCCAGAATGGTGTTGCCGCGTACTTCTGCCTCGATGACGTGCAAAAAGGTGTACGCACCGAGCAACTTGCGGGCCAGGAAAATAAACTCCTTGGGCGGCACATCGAAATGAACGGACAGGGCATTGCGGCTGGCCCGATTCATGATGCGGTTCGGCAAATTGCTTTTGCCCCAGCAATATTCGCCCTTGTCGTTGAGTACCTCCGCCGGGGGCGGAAAGCGGTCCGGATCCTGAAGAACCTCAATGGCCTCGAAGCAAAGCGCGCAGAAATCATCCAGCAGCCGCCGAGGGGCTCCGCGGGCAAGAAAATCCAGGGCGTTGAGCGCGCGGATCAGGCGATCACTGTCGTGATGAAAGGAAGCGCGGATCATTTCCCGGCCGGGGCCCAGCACCTCATTGTCAAAATCCCGAATGGCACCGAAATCCAGCAGGACAATCTGGTCATTTTCCGGACTGTCACCAAATCGCAGCAGGTAATTGCCGAAATTCGGGTCGGTTTGCATCTTGTTCCATTCGAATACCTCCCGGCAGCACAACTCCATGATGGCGCGACCAATGAAGTTGCGACGTTCCTGGGAGAGCTTGAGCACGGACGGATCGGTGACGCTGATACCATGCTCGAAGGTCATGCACATGATGTTATGGCTGGAGTATTCCGACACAATCTCGGGCACCACGAAGCGGGTATCCTCGGCGAGAATCTGGCGGAAATGCCGGGTGGTGTGAGCCTCCAGGTCGTAATCCACTTCGCGCTGGAGCATTTCGCGGACTTCATCGAGCCAGAGATTGAACTGCTCGGTGATCGGCACCAGTCGGCTCAGCTTCAGCAGCCGGACCAGGGCGCGCATGTCCGAATCAATGGCATCGGCCACACCCGGATACTGGATCTTGAGAACCAGCTCCTTGCCGTCGGATTTGCGTATGGCCTTGTGGACCTGGGCCAGGGAGGCTGCGCCGAGCGGCGTTTCTTCAATATCCAGCTCCGCCATTTTCACCTCTCCAAGCTCTCGCTTGAGATGGCGTTCAATGGAGGACCATTCCAGGGCGGTGGTCTGGTTTTCCAGGGTATGGAGCGCTTCGGTGACTTCCTCTGGCAGGAAATGTTCGCCAAACAGGGCCATCATCTGGCCAATCTTGACCACAGAGCCTTTCAGTCTGCCCAGTTCCTCTACCAGTTCCTGGGCGCGGGAGGACAGGTTTTCCTTGCGGCGCGCCTCACGCTGGTCCTTTGGGGTGAAGATGGAGCCAGCGCTTGCGGTCGCATACTTGGCGCCGGCCAGAAAGCCGGCTTTGGCCATGGAAAAGCGTCGCTCAACCGAGCCCGTCTTAACCCGTTTTACGGTTTTTCGTGTCATAGTCGTGAGGAAACTCCGTTTGCGATCCTGAGTGCCGGTGGCATTCTAGCCGGTATTAGATAGCGGGTCATTGGCTGAAGGAGCCTGTGGATACCCCCTTACAGAAAGCAACAGGTTGATTTTTCTATATCTCGGGAGGAATGCGGGCATGGGTAGAACCTGGGTGTTGTTGCGTGGCCTGGTTCGTGAGCAGAGGCACTGGGAGGATTTTCCCGATCAGTTTCAGGCCAGTGTGCCACAAGATCAGGTGCTGACGGTGGATCTGCCTGGAAATGGCCAGTTTTATCGAGACAAAAGTCCGACACGGGTTGCAGCCATGGTTGCCCATCTCAGAGACCAGCTGGCCCGGCAGGGGCATCAGGGCCCTTATCATCTTGTGGCCTTGTCTCTGGGGGGCATGGTGGCGGTGCAGTGGTTGTGCCAGGCTCCTGGCGATGTGGCGTTTGCCGGCTTGATCAACACCAGTGCCAGTCGCTACAGCCCCTTCTGGCGACGCCTGCGCCCGGCGAATTACCGCCGTTTACTGAGTGATGCGGTGTTCAGTCGTGACCGGTTGCGCAAGGAGGTTGCCATCCTGGAAATCACGTCCAATCTGCGTGAGGCAGACTATCTTCATCAACTGGCTGACACCTGGGCCGGTTACGCGCGGGAACGCCCGGTTTCCCTGGCAAACAGCCTGCGCCAGTTACTGGCTGCCATGCGTTTTCGGGCCCCGGCGGCCTTGCCGGAAAGTGTCCCGGTGCTGATCATCAACGGGGCAGGGGACCGCCTTGTCAGCCCGGCCTGCTCGCAGACCCTTGCCCAGGCTTGGGATTTGCCGATCAAGAGTCACCCTCAGGCGGGCCATGATCTTCCCCTCGATGCCCCCCGGTGGCTTATCAATACCTTGATTGAAGGGGTAACAGATTTCTCTGTTTAGTGTGTTGACCCCCTATCCTCGCTGGCCTAGCGTTATTCGAGAACTCGTGAGTTCCAGGATAACAACAACCGTGGGGTAATTATGGCAACACCGCAGGAACTGGCCCGCTTCGAATCTGGCCCACAAAATCCCCGTGAGCGGGTCTGGTGGGATCGCTATTCCCATGAGCGACTGAATGCCTGGCGGCAGGTGCAGGATCCGCTGGCGGATCGTTGCGCGGCGCAAATCAAGTTTACCCGTCCCTCGGGCTTGCTTGAGGAAGTGGAGAAACGGGCCAGGGAAGAGGGCGGTGATTTCCAGGCCTTTCTGGACCATTGTTACAGCGTTCCAGCCTGGGTGGATTTTGACGCCATGGAGCTGGGACGGCGTATGTACCGCCGCAACGGTGCATTGCAGGGTCTGGTGTTGATGTGTTCAAGCCTGGTAGAGGGCTATGCCCACAACAAACCTTCCCAGGTACTGGTGGCCACAGGGCGATTGCAGAAAGATGTTTCCCGGCGGATTTACGAAACCGGACAGATGCTCCACAACATCGTCGGTGATGACGGAATCCGCCCGGGCAGCCTGGGGCATCGCACCTTGATGGAAGTACGGTTGCTGCACGCGGCAGTGCGACAATTTCTTGCCAACAATCCCCGTTGGGACAATGCCAAATACGACCTGCCAATCAATCAGGAAGACATGGCGGGCACCATCCTGGAGTTCGATTTCATGGTGGTCCGGGGACTCAAGCGGCTTGGTCTTCAAATCAGTCGCCGTGAGCATGAGTCCATGCATTATTTCTGGCGCTATGCCGGCTATCTGCTTGGCGTCGACGAGGCATTGCTGACCACCACACTGGAGGAGCAGGAAATCCTTGCCATGCAATTGACCTCGCATCTCTATGAGCCCACCGCAGACAGCGAATCACTGGCCAAGGCCCTGCTGCGGGATATGGCCGGCAAGCCCCCCTTTAACCTGTCCTACGAGGTGTTGCTGGGCTTCAGTCGTTACCTGATCGGTGACAAGGTTGCGGATGATCTGAATATCCACAGCAGCGTCTCCGCGGCTACAGCGGTTAGGGTGGTGAAGACGGCTGTCAGTGCCGCCAGTTTTGGTGTGCGCTTCCTGCCTGATCCGGCCAAGCGCGCTCTGGAAGACCTGAATCACCGGTTGGGCAAGCGTACATTGAAAGCCGGGTTGGGGGACGACCCCGCCCGCTGGGGATTCAAGGCCTTGGCCTGAAACAAAAAAACCGGCGAAAGCCGGTTTTTTGTTGTTGGCGGCAGCCCTATTTGCGAGCGACCTGGTTGTCCCGAATCAGACTCATGTAGTCCACCAGAATTTCACCGGTTTCTCGCACATAGGGGTCTTCATCGATAGCCTCTTCATCACTTTCCGGATCCAGGGCCCGTTGTTCCTCCAGCTCACGCAGTTCCTTGATGCTGGCCAGCGGCTCTTCCCCGCGGGACTGGCGACGACGGTTTTCGATTGCCAGACGTTCTCGATCCAGCGCCTTTTGCGTGGCGGTGCGGTTATCTTCATTCAGTGACAATTCAACCCGGTTACGGTTTTCGTCCAGAAGCTTGCGCAGGGACTCCACATAAACAAACTCCGGGTCCTTATTGATGCGCTGGGAATGTTTTTCACGCAGCTCGGGCAAATAGGGAACAATATCGCTCACCCGTTGGTATTTGGCCGATTCGATTTCATCCCAGGGCAGGGCATTGGGCAAGGAACTTTCGCCCACCTCGTCCTTGTCGATCAACGACGGCATATCCACATCAGGCACGATCCCCAGGTTCTGGTTGCTGGACCCGGAAACCCGGTAGAACTTGGCATTGGTCATCTTCAGTTTGCCGTGGTTCAGGTCCAGCAGTGTTTGTACTGTGCCCTTACCATAGGTCTGATCGCCAACAATCAGGGCGCGACCGTAATCCTGCATGGCGCCGGCGAAAATTTCCGAAGCGGAAGCGCTGAAGCGGTTGACCATCACTGCCATTGGGCCGGCGTAGAGCACCCCGGGGAACTTGTCTCCCTCGATGCTGACCCGGCCGCTGGATTCGCGCACCTGCACGGTGGGGCCACGGTTAATAAACAGGCTGACCAGTTTGTTGACTTCCAGCAGTGAGCCACCGCCATTGTTGCGCAGATCGATTACCAGACCGTCAATGTTTTCCTTGCGCAGCTCAACCAGCAGCTTGGCCACATCACTGGTGGTACTCGTATAGTTGGGATCTCCCCGGTGGAAAGCGGCGAAATCAAGATAGAAGGCAGGAATTTCAATAACGCCCAGCTTCAGGGTTTCGCCATCACGGTCGATGGTTATCACGTCTTTCTTGGCAGCCTGTTCCTCCAGCACCACCTTGTTCCGTTCTATGGTGATGGTGCGGGTATCGTGCTCACTGGCGCTGCCCGCCGGGATGATTTCCAGATTGACCTTGGTGCCCTTGGGACCACGAATCTGGTCCACAACTTCGTCCAGCCGCAATCCGATCACGGGCTCCGGGGTCTCACCATCCTGGCCAACACCGACAATCCGGTCGGCGGGTTTCAACTGGCCGCTTTTCGCTGCCGGGCCGCCGGGGACCAAACGCACCACCTTGGTATAACCGTCCTCGTACTGCAGCACCGCGCCGATCCCTTCCAGTGAGCGGCTCATGCTGATGTCAAAATTTTCTGAATTATGGGGCGTGAAATAGGTGGTATGGGGATCAAAGGTTTGCGTCAAGGCATTGATGTACACCTGGAACACATCTTCCGGGGTATTCTGGGTAATGCGCTTGAGCTGGCTTTCATAGCGACGGGTGAGCCGGGTACGGATATCTTCCAGCGAGCTGTCATTGAGTCGCATGGACAAGACGGCATTTTTCAGCTGCCGATGCCAGATGGCATCCAGCTCCGCTTCATTGGCGGCCCAGGGCGCATCTTCGCGGTCCACCACCACGGTTTCCTGGTCGTCAAAAGTCAGCGAATCCAGATCATTCTTGATGGTATCGAGGAGCTTGCCCAGGCGTGTTTCCAGGCGCTGCTGGAAGCGGTTGAAAATGGTGTAACCGGCTTCCAGCTGGCCTCGGCTCAGCTGGTCGTCCAGCTGATCACGATAGCGCTCGAATTCGCGGATATCCGTGGCCAGGAAATACTGCCGATTGGGGTCCAAATCCTTGAGATAGCTGTCGAGAACCTGGCTGGAGAGGGTGTCGTCAAACTCCAGTCGCCGGTAGTGATGCTTCAGCTTGGCGGCGATTTCCTCGGCGGCATCCAGCTGATCGCTGGTGGGCTTCAGGTCACCCTGAACCTCCGGCTCGGAACGAAGGCCACTCACTCCCTGAATGGCGCCCCCCAACAGGACCAGCGCCAGCGTCAGGGGGAAGAGTTTACGGACTAATGACATGCTGTATCTCAAACGGTTTACCTGCAGTATAGACGACCGCCCGTGGGTGGTCATTCATGGTGGCCCGTACTCTATTGCCGTTCTTGACGGTAAGCGCGCCGGACACACACGTTCAAAATTGCGTCTCGATCACGAACCAGCCTATAAAGACGGGCATGCAAGGAGTTATCCAGGGGTGCCCTGACCTGTAGACTATTGTGACGGTGCGAAGTTGCACTGTCAGAAAAGCCACTCCATTACGGTTTTCAGCAATCCAAACAAGACCCTAGCGTACGGGGGAAGCTTTGCACAGACTCTTCAGCCTGTTTTTCCTTGCGGGTATCGCCGGAGCGGTAATCCAGCTCATCAGTGGTGATATGGAGGCCCCGGGCCGATTAATCAATGCGCTGTGGGCCGCGGCAGACCTTGCCGTGGAGGTCAGCCTGGGGCTGATCGGGGTGCTGGCATTGTGGAGCGGGCTATTCAAGATGGCGGAGGCCAGCAACCTGGCCGCCCGGTTATCCTCCTGGGTGGAGCCGCTGCTGGCTCGACTGATGCCCGGTGTCCGGCGCACTCCGCAGGCATCCGCCCCCGTCTCCATGAACCTGGCAGCCAATATGCTGGGCCTGGATAACGCGGCCACTCCGCTGGGGCTGAAAGCCATGGAGCGCTTGCAGGAGGGCAACCCGCAGCCGACTCGGGCCACGGACAGCCAGATCATGTTTCTGGTGCTCAATACCTCCTCAGTGACCCTGGTCCCGGTGACGGTGTTGCTGTTTCGGGCGCAACAGGGCGCCGCCGACCCGGCAGCGGTCTACCTGCCTTTGCTGATGGCAACTACCGTCTCCACCCTGGCGGGGATACTGGTGACCGCCCGGGTTCAGCGTATTTCCCTAGCCGACCCGCTGTTGCTGCTGGTGGGCGGACTCTGGTTGGCCATCCTGGGGATCCTGGGCACCATTGTCTGGCTGGCTCCGGCCGAGCTGGCCAATACGCTCTCCAGTCTGTTGGGCAATGGCATCCTGCTGTTGGTATTGAGCGCCTTCTTTATCGCCGCCTGGCGTGGGGGCGTGGATAGCTATGACACCTTTGTGGAGGGAGCCAAGGAAGGGTTCACCCTTGCCGTCAGGCTGATTCCGTATCTGGTGGCCATGTTGGCGGCGATCGCCATGTTGCGAGCTGGCGGCATGCTGGACCTGTTTCTTGATGGCATTCGCTTTGCCGCCGCCGCGATCGGTTGGGATACCCGCTTTGTGGAGGCGCTGCCGGTTGCCTTTCTCAAACCACTGAGCGGCTCCGGGGCGCGGGCGGCCATGGTGGATGTGATGCAGACCCAGGGGGTGGATTCGCTGGCTGCCCGAATGGCCGCGGTGATGCAGGGCTCCACGGAAACCACCTTCTATGTTCTGGCAGTGTATTTTGGCAGCGTCGGTATTCGCGATTTCCGCCATGCCCTTTGGTGTGGCCTGGCGGCAGATGCGGCGGGGCTGATTGCTGCGATTCTGCTCAGCTATGCGTTCTGGGGTTGACCGCGGGGGATTATCTGGCGAAAGGTCAGATTGAGGCGCTCTGCCTGAACGCGCTGACGGCGTGGCAACGCATGCTGAAACCTTCGCTGCACATCCGGACTCATCAGCAACAGGCTGTTGTCGGGCAAGGCAAGGCACAGGCACTGTCGGCCGCCACCACGGGGGCGAAAAACGAAATCCCGCTCAGCGCCAAGGCTGTAGGAGGCAATCCATGGCTGCGGTCCCAATTCCGGTTCATCATCGCTGTGATAGCCCATGCAGTCCCTGCCGTTCCGATAGCGATTGGCGAGCACCGAGTTGAACCGGTGTCCGCAGAGTGCACTGACCGCATCCCGCACAGGCAAAAGGGGCGCCGGCCAGCCCTCCGCCACATGTTGATGGCCTGAATAACGATAGGGAATATCCGCATCGCCATGCCAGGCGGTTAGCCGTGGTACGTTATAGCTGCGGCCGAATACCTGTACCTGAGGCTGTTGCCAGTCCAGTTGCGCGTTTAATGCCGCCTGTAGCGATCCGCACAGCGAAGCGGGCAGGGCATCGCGCCACAGCCAGAGGCGGGCGTCATCGGCCAATGTGATCAATTCCGGAGCCTTGTTTGGATTCCCGAAGTCGGGATCGTTGACAGTCATAAGTCTGGTGCATTATCAAGTTGCTGCCGGCCGCTTGCCGGCGACCATGATCAGGGAAACATCATGCTGCATATCTTCCGTATCGAGAACGGTGTTCTGCGTGAAAAGGACACAGAAAGCATTCTGCCAACCCTGGCGGACGACGCCAGCTGGATTGACCTGGTCGATTCGGAAGACAGCGAACGGGAGCTGGTACAGCAGTTTCTGGAAGCGGAGCTGCCAGCGTCCGATGATATGGAAGAAATTGAAGCCTCCGCCCGATTTTTCAGCGACGAACAGGGCCTGCATGTCCATTCCCTGTTCCTGTTCCAGTCAGAAGGTCGTGCCCGCACCTCCACGGTCGCCTTTGTGGTACAGGAAGGCCGGTTGCTGTCATTCCGCGATTCCCGCTTGCCGGACTTTCGCCTGTTGCGTCTGCGTGTGCGTCGCGGCTGGGTGAAGACCCAACAGCCCATTGATATTCTGCTGAGCATTCTGGAACAGAAAGTGGAGAACCTGGCCGATGCCCTGGAGGATGTGCATCGGGACCTGGAACAGGTCGGTTACAGCGTCCTGGAAGAGGAAAACGGGGAGCTGGAAGACGATATCGAAAAGCTGGCCCGGCTGGAGGACACCAACGGCAAGATCCGCCTGTGTCTGATGGATACCCAGCGCTCCATCTCCTTTATTCAGCGCTATGTAAGAACCGACAAGGTCCGCCGCCGGACCTGTGCCGAGGTGCAGCACGATCTGGACACGCTGATGTCGCATACCACTTTTCTGTTCGACAAGATCAACTTCCTGATGGATGCGGCGCAAGGGTTCATCAATATTCAGCAGAACCAGATCATCAAGATCTTTTCCATTGCCGCGGTGGTGTTCCTGCCACCGACCATGATCGCCAGCATCTATGGCATGAACTTCGAGATCATGCCGGAGCTGGATTTCCGCTTTGGTTACCCCATGGCGATCGGGCTGATGTTCCTGTCCGGCCTGACGCCATATTGGTTCTTCAAGCGCAAAGGATGGCTGTGAAAAGCAGTTAACAGCGAAAACCTTGTGTTGGTGCACCTGTAGGAGCACCGCTTGAGGTGCGAAAGAGGCGGAGCGAGAAGCGAGCAACGAGTCGCGAAAACCAGAATCGTCGCTGGTTTGCTTTTCGTCATTCGAAACTCGCTTCTCGTGCCCCGTAAGCCTCCTTGCCGACTTCGCGCCTCAACAGGCGCTCCTACCAAGAGGCTGCGCAATCAGGTTCTGTGCCAGCCTTGACCGGTTTCCTGGGCCTTACCATCTTCTGCCAGCTTGATCAGGTGGGCCTGGAGGGAGAATTGCGCCACGCCATGGAGGAACTCGGGCACATCGTCGTAGACATCCTTAACCAATATGGCCAGGGGTTGTGCGTCGCTGGAAAGGGCCTCCAGGACCTTGTCTTCCCGTTTCTGCCGGTGTGCCAGCGTCTGGCTCAGGGTGGCCTCCGGATCGCCGATCACATCCCCGTGGCCCGGTGCCATGCGGGTAATGCCGCGGTGCTGGAGTTTACGCAGAGAGGCGAAGTAGGCCTGCATGGAACCGGAGGGTGGGGCGATGACCACGGTCGAGCCCTGTATCAGGTGATCACCGGTAAACAGCAGGCCATCTTCACTGAGATAGCACAGGTGGTTGCCCACGTGCCCCGGGGTTTCGATTACCTGCAGCGATACACCGCCACAATCAACCCGGTCACCCTCGGCCAATAACCGGTCCGCCTGCCAGCTTTCATCCTGCAGCCCGTCATCGGGGACGGCGGGGCCCAGGCAACGGGCACCGGTTGCTGCCACCAAGGCCAGCGCCCCGGGGGAGTGATCACGGTGGGTATGGGTGACGATGATCTGCTCTATGGGTTTTCCCAGGGTACGCGAGGCCTGCAGCAATGCCTGCAGATGCTCCTGATCCTCCGGACCGGGATCAATGACAGTCAGGCTTTCCTTGCCAAACAGATAACTGTTGGTGCCTGGCCCGGTCATCATGCCCGGGTTGCGCGCCAGAACCCGCCAGGCATGGTCGCCAATGGGGGTGAGCTGGCCGGCAATCAGTGATGCCATAGTGACTCCTGGGAGTTTAGCAGGCTAATGAAAAGCCTCTTGCGTACTCAGCGTCGCCTGAAAGGTGCAGCTGTTGTGTTTTGTCGCGACGGACAGGGTGGCTCCCTTTCCTGGCGACAAAGAGCAGTAGATGGGCCATTCAGGCCACGCCTTTATGCTCTGCGAGTGCTCCCGGGTCTGCCAGGCTGACTCGCACTCGTTGTTGCGTGTTGAAGGTGAAGAGCCGATGGATTGTCATATCTCGATCCCCCTTGAGGGGACATTTTCAACACCGTGCCTGGATTGCGAGCCAGCCTGAAAGACTGACACGCAAGCGGCTTTTCAACAGCCTGCTCGAGGCCGCATTGTGACGATTCGCTCGGCAGGATGCCAGTAGCAGCCAGGATTACCGGTTGGGGTAGGCCAGCTTGTCGATGGCTTCCAGCTCCCAGCGGTCCACCGGGGTGTCCTCGTCCGGGTGGCGACTGACCACGGCAAAGGGATAGTCCTTGCCGGCGGGTACATACATTTGCAGATCAATCGGCTGCTGGTAGATCACCGTGCACTCGCTCCCTGTCTCCGGGCAGGACAGGGCCCGGGCAAGAAGGGTGACGGCCGCCACATTCATTTCACTGCGATTGGCCAGATTACCGGTGAGCCGTACGCCGGATTCGGAAGCGAGACTGCCTTTCAATGTCACCACGATGCCGTCCGGAGGAAGGCGAACCTGATCATCACGGCCACCGTGCCAAACGCCAATGCCGAGCACCAGCAGTCCTGCCAACACCAGGCTCAGCACCAGATAAAACGGTCGGCGTCCCCACTGCCAGCTTCCCCACAGCAGAACAGTCACAGCGATAATGACAGTCAATACCAGTAATAGGCGCATTTATTCTCCAGAATTGCAGACCTCGCACTCCCTGATTCATATAATCCCGGGAGTCATATGTAAAGGAGTAGACCATGCTGATTGTCGTATCCCCGGCAAAGACCCTGGATTACGAGAGCGAATTGCCCGCGCTGAAAACGACCCAGCCCCGTTTGCTGGACGACAGCGAAGTGCTGATCGAGCGCGCGCGCCAGCTTTCCCCGGCCGATGTCAGCAGTCTGATGAGTGTCAGTGACAAAATCGCACATTTGAACGTGGAACGGTTTGCCCAATGGCAACGACCGTTCAACAACCGTAACGCCCGACCGGCAGCATTTGCTTTCAAGGGTGATGTCTATACCGGCCTTGAAATCGACACCTTTACCGATAACCAGCTCAAGGAAGCGCAGAATTCGTTTCGCATGCTGTCGGGACTGTATGGTGTGCTTCGTCCACTGGACCTGATGCAGCCATACCGGCTGGAAATGGGAACCCGGCTGGACAATCCTCGCGGCAAGGACCTTTACACCTTCTGGGGGGACATTATCACCGAACAGCTGAACAAGGATATGAAAACGGCAAAAACCGACGTGCTGCTGAATCTGGCGTCCAATGAGTACTTCAAATCGGTGAAAAAGCAATCCATCAACGGCCGTATCATTGAGCCGGTGTTCCAGGACGAGAAAAACGGCAAGTACAAGGTGATCAGTTTCTACGCCAAGAAGGCCCGCGGATTAATGGCGGCGTGGGTCATCAAGAAGGGCATCAAGGATCCAGCAAAGCTGAAGAATTTTGATGTGGCCGGTTATCGTTTCTACGCGGAGGAATCCAAAGCGGAAAAACCGGTATTTCGGCGGCAAGAGCAGTAGGGATTTCAGTTGTGAGTCGCGAGGTTCGAGTTACGAAAGGCAAAAAACGGGTTCTATTGTGGCTTTTGCATTTCGAACCTCGAACCTCGTAACTCGAACCTAGAAATGATTATTTCCCGTCTTCGAATTCGCTACGGGCGGCAAGAAGGCCGGTTTTCAAACCATCCCAGGCCAGCTCCACACCGGCTTTGATGTCTTGCCAGGCATCCTCGCCGTGGGATTCCAGTTTTTCCAGTTTCGCTTCCAGCGCGTCGCGGCGTTCTTCAATGTCAGCAATTCTCTGCTTGGCTTCCGCGCGCCACTCGTCTCGCTTGTCACCCAGTCGCGCGGTCAGCCGATCCAGTTGATAATCCCAGTCTTCCAGCTTTTGGCGAATGCTGTCGGCAAAATCCTTCTTGTCTGTCATCGTAAGGTTCTCCTGAATCAGGCTTGCCAGGGACCCTGGAAGCCTTCGGGTTTGATCACCAGCACATCGGCGCTGGCACGGGTAATTACAGATTCCGCAGTGGCACCCAGCAATACCCGCTCCGGCAGGTTGCGGTGCACGGTGCCGACCACCAGCACATCCATGTCCTGGTCGTCACAATATTTGCCCAGGGTTGCTGCGACCAGGCCGGTAAGGGTCGTCATTTGATCCGGCCCAAGCCCATGGGCGGCGCCGAATTTCAGAAAGCGCTCCCGGTAGAAGCGACGCATCTCATCCATGCCACCGGCGTAATCCGGGATTGCCTCGCCCACCAGCATAATCATGCTGTCGTCCATTTCATCCAGGACATGGCAAGCGCGCAGGCTCCCACCCAGGTGGAGGGCAATCTCATTTGCCGCATCAAGCACCCGAATGGCCAGCGGGTCGTCCTGCTGCGCCTCGTTGCCCGGGTCAAGGGCAGCCAGCACCCTCGGCGATGAGGACCAGGCACGACCATGGACGCACAGCACCGGACAGGGTGCCTTGCGGATCAGCTGCCAATCCCGGGGGGTAAACAGGTGCCGGCGAAGCCCGGTTTCCGCGCTGGTGTGGACCACGACCATGCCGGGTTGCAGGGCAATAATGCTATCGCGCAGCGCCTCCATGCTGTCTTTCTGCCAGAGAATGGAAAGTTCGCCATCCTCCCGGTCCGTCAGATGGCGGATCCGTTTCTCCCAGGCGCCATGAATTTGCTGCCTGGCGGCGTTTTGCCGCTCCTGGGCGATACCGACAGCCCGAACCATGGCAGACGAATAGGCATTGACCAGCACATGCAGTGGCCGCTGACTGGCATCCGCAATTTGCTGCGCCTTGTGCAGCGCCGGTTGGGGCGCTTTCAGGTCACTATCGAGAATGGCCAGAACGGGGGCGTTCACAGAGTGGCCTCCAGATTTTGCCGCTCACCGCAAAGGCTGCGGCGATCCAGGATTTCCACTTCCCGGCCTTCCACGCGCAGCCATTCGTTCTGCTGGAAACGGGTAAAAATACGGCTGACCGTTTCCACCGCCAGGCCCAGGTAGTTGGCGATGTCGTAGCGGGACATGGGCAGGCGAAAAACCCGCTCACTGAGCCCGCGCCGCTGGTGGCGCGCTGACATGGACAGTAGTAGCGATGCCACACGATCATCCGCGTTCTTCTTGCTGAGCAGCATGTGCAGCTCACGGTCGGAGCGGATTTCGTTGCTCATCAAGCTGAAGAAATGGTGTTGCAGCGTGGGAATCCGCTGGGACAACATTTCCAGTTTGGAGAAGGGGATTTCGCACACCGTGGCCGTTTCCAGGGCCTTGGCGTTGGAAACATGGTGAGCGGTGCTGATGCCATCCATACCGAGCACTTCCCCGGGCAGATAAAACCCGGTGACTTGCTCGTCGCCTTCATCGCTGAGCACATAGGTTTTCAGCGCG
Organism: Alcanivorax sp. HI0007; assembly: GCF_001635525.1. Classification (NCBI taxonomy): domain Bacteria; kingdom Pseudomonadati; phylum Pseudomonadota; class Gammaproteobacteria; order Oceanospirillales; family Alcanivoracaceae; genus Alcanivorax; species Alcanivorax sp. HI0007. The sequence continues at coordinate 15,060 of NZ_LWEJ01000064.1, read as the reverse complement.
CCGGAGCGGACCGCGTAGACCGCCTGGAAATCATCCGCCGCGCGAAACAGGTGCTCGCCGCGCTTCAGGGGGCGGCCCCGGTGAATGATGCGATCCAGCTCGTCAAGCTGTGCCGGCGCCACTGCCAGAGGAAGACAGATGGGGCTCAGACTGCAATCATTGCAGGAAACATGGTGAGACACGGTGCGACTCCGGTTGATAGCTGCGTAGTGCAAATTTCACCTTACAGTATAGGGCAGGGTGAACAACAAACGTACAAGGTTCAGATGATACGACTGAAGCGATGTCTGGCTTCGTTCTGGGTATAACGGTCAAACGGCATCACCAGTGCCCGGCTGACCAGTCGGCCCCGGTCCGTGATCACCAGACGGTGCTGATCGACCCGGACCAGCCCCTGCGCCTCAAATTCCACCCATGCCCCCAGAGCGTCCACAAAGTAGTCGGGAAAATTGATCTGCCACTGTTCGCTGAACAGCTTCATATCCACATACAGGTCGCACAGTAGTCGCATGATCAGATCCCGTCGCATCTGGTCGTCGCGATCCAGCAGATAGCCCTGCTCAATGGGAGAATGACCCTGATCAATGGCGTCAGACCACTGACTTAATGATTTCATGTTCTGGGCATAAAGGTTGCCGATCTGACTGATCGCGCTGACCCCAAAACCCAGCAGATCCGCATCGCCATGGAGGGTGTATCCCTGGAAATTGCGATGCAGCAGGCCATTGCGCTGGGCGACGGCAATTTCATCATTTTCCAGGGCAAAGTGATCCATACCGATAAACACATAACCGGCATCCTGCAGAATCCTGCCAGCCCGAACAAACATGGCCAGCTTTTCATCCGGGCTCGGCAGAGCCATGTCGGGAATCTGACGCTGAATCTTGAATCGCGCCGGCAGATGGGCGTAATTGTAGAGCGAGATACGATCCGGTCGCAGATCGGCAATTTGCTCCAGGGTCCTGGCCAGACTGGACTCTGACTGCCAGGGCAGACCGTAAATAAGATCGGTATTGATGGATTTGAAGCCGAAGTCCCGTGCCCATTCCATGGTCTGGCGAATCATTTCATAGGGCTGGACGCGATTGACGGCCTGCTGCACGCGAAGATCCAGATCCTGGACACCCAGACTGATGCGATTGAAACCCAGACCACGCAGCAGGCCCAGGCGCGCCTGATCCACGGTTCGTGGATCAATCTCGATGGCATAGTCGCCACGGTCGTCTTCGCGCAAGGTGAAGTGCCGGGCCATGTAATAGACCAGTTCGGTGATCTGGGCATCGCTCAGAAACGTGGGTGTGCCACCGCCCCAGTGGATCTGGGTCACCGGACGCTGGCTATCCACCTGGGCAGCGCGACGGCCGATTTCCTGCTTCAGCCGGCTCAGGTATTCCGCCGCCCGGCCGCGATTGGCGGTGACGATACGGTTGCAGGCGCAGTAGTAACAGACCGTGCTGCAAAAGGGCACGTGCACATACAGGGAAAGAGGGCGACGGGCGGCATTTCCGGCGGCAATGGCCCGGGAACACTCTTCCTCACTGATCTCTTCATGGAATTGCGGCGCAGGGGGATAAGAGGTGTAACGCGGTCCCGGACCGCCATACTGGCTGATCAATGCTTTGTCCCAGGTGGCCACACTCTCTCTCCTGTTGAGTGGTTTTGCCCATTATGGCCAGCTGTCAGGGCCCAATGTTGACCTGGATCAAGGGTCGGAATGATGGTGCTGATGGTGGTGAGACGTATCGGAGGCGGGCCCTGTGGCACCATGATGGCCAGCGTGACCGCCCTGACCCATGGACCAGGCCTGCCAGAAGAACACCAGGGCCAGCATCAGAGTCAGACAAGCCGCTACCTTGGGCCATGGCCCGGAACGAAAGCGCTGCAGCTGGGAGGCGATAACGCCAGTGGTGGCCACCGGCACCACGGTGACGACGCCAAAGCAGAGCATGACAAGGGCGCCTGACAACGCGCTGCCAGAGGTGATGGACAACGCCAGCGCCGTGTACACCAGCCCGCAGGGCAGCAGCCCCCATAGCCCGCCAAGTGCCAGGGCTTTTATCGGGTGATCCACGGGCAGCAGACGACGGGTCAGCGGCTGCAGGCGACGCCATAATCCGGCACCGACGCCCTCCAGTTTCTTCAGCAACACGCCGCGCCCTAACAGATACCCGCTGAGCAGCAGCATCAGGATCCCGGACAGGGCCAGACCCACCGCCATGGAGGGCCCGGGCAGCCAGTCCAGCAGGGTCTTGCCCAGCGTTCCTGCCAGGCTCCCGAGCAGCACATAGGTGGATACCCGGCCGGTGCCAAACAGTAACTGCCAGCCCCAGAGGGCTTTGCCCCGTCGTTGTGGCTCCGGAATCGAGAAAGTCAGGGCACTGCTAATGCCGCCACACATGCCGATACAGTGAACACTGCCGGCACTGGCCAACAGCATGGCACTGGCCAGCAATGCCAGCAGGGACTGCGAGGCTTCCGGCATCATCACTCCCTGTCGCCCCTTTCATTCCTTTCGTCCCTGTCAGCCGCCGTGTCATCACGTGTCCCCGGGACGCTTTTGCGCTGCTCCCGGTCTTCGAACACCACGCGCCAGGAGGCATTCTCCAGGTCATCAAACTGATCCTTGCGCAGGGCCCAGAAGAGCGCCCAGATAGCTCCGCCCAGAAACAGCAAGGCCAGAGGTATCAACAGGAGGACAATTTCCATCGGCTAACCCGTGTTGCGTTGAGGGTGACCAGTAGCGAGCTGGCAGACATGCCCAGGGCTGCTGCCCAGGGCGGAATCCAGCCGGCGACAGCAAAGGGAACCGCCAGCAGATTGTAGAGCAGGGCCCAGGTCAGGTTCTGCCGAACGATGCGTCGGCAACAGCGGGCCAGCGCGGGCAGGGCAGGAATGGCATGCAGGTTATCCTGAAGCAGATACAGGCCTGCCGCCCGCTGGGCCAGGCTGGTGGCGTTGGCTGTGGCCACCGACACGGCTGCAGCGAGCATGGCCTGGGCATCGTTGATGCCGTCACCGACCATCATCTGGGGCCTGTCGGCTTGCAGTTCCGTGAGCCAGCGGGTTTTGTCCGCGGGTTGCATGCCGGCATGCCACTGCTCCAGCGACAATGCCCGAGCCACCGGCTCGGCGGCAGCCGCAGTATCGCCGGTTGCCATGCGTACCTGCAGACCCTGAGCCCGGAGTGCCTGGGTAACCGCCACGCTTTCCTGGCGAAGACTGTCCTGTAGCCATAGATACAACTGCACTGTGTGGTCACAGGTGAGTTGCAGGCAGGTGGTGCCCGGGCGCGCCTGCTCTGGCGCACCACTGATACGCCATTGCTGTCCGTGACGGACACCACTGATACCGTTGCCGTCCGGCTGGACAGTGGTGACCTGGGGATCCCGCTCCATGTCACGGAAAGCCTGTGCCAGCGGATGCGGGTTATTCCATTCCAGGGCGGCGACAATGGCAAGCAGCTCGGGCTCCGAAACGCTGCCAAGTGTTTGGCTCTCTACAAGGGAAAAGGCGCCCTTGGTCAGGGTGCCGGTCTTGTCGAACAGCACGCCGCCAATCTGCGGCAGTCGCAACAGCTGGCGAGGCGATGCCACCAGCACGCCTTCGCGCAAGGCGGTCCCCAAAGTGGCCGAGAGCGTCAGTGGCACCGCCAGGGCCAGGGCGCAGGGGCAGGTAATCACCAGTACCGCCAGGGTATGATCAAAGGCCTCGCCAGGCCCGGCGGGCCAATGCCACACCAGGGTAAAGGTGGCCAGGAACAACACGGCAGCGGTAAAGAGCGGGGCAATACGATGCCAGTCGCGAACCACGTCCAGTCGCTCGCGGCTGGCCAACTCCACCTGCTCGGCGATACGGGCAATCTGACTGTGATCAGCAGCGCACTCGGCCTCCAGAGTGATTGCCCCCTCTTGCAGGCGGGCGCCGGCCACCAGGCGTGCATCATGGCCCCGATTGACGGGCAGGGACTCCCCGGTGAGTGCCGCTTCATCGAAACTGCCCTGGCCATCGACAATGCGGCCATCCACCGGAATCACATCCCCCTGTATCAGCAGCAATCGGTCACCGGCCGTCACCTGACGCAGGCTGACCCACTCTGGCTGATCCCCACGCAGTCGCCGAACCGCCCGGGGCAGGGTATCGCCAAGCCGAGCATACCCGGCATGGATCGCCTGGCGCTGCCGGTGCTCCAGCCAGCGGCTGATCAACAGGAAGAAAACGAACATGGCAGCGGAGTCGAAGTAAACATGGCTACCGCCGGCGAACATGGCAACCAGGCTGCCGCCCCAGGCCAGAAACAGGGCCAACGCGATGGGGGTGTCCATGGTCAGGTTGATATTGCGCAGCCCTCGCCAGGCGCCCTGAAAGAAAGGCCAGCCGGCGTAAAACACCACCGGCGTTGCGACAAGGAAACTGGCCAGCCGGAAGACCCACTCATAAATCGCATCGGAGCCATCAAACACGCCGATATACAGGGCCATGGAATACATCATGGCCTGCATGGCGCCCAGACCCGCCAGTATCAGCCGGCCCAGGAGCCGTTTGTGCTCCCGCCGGTTGGCGGCACTGGCAGCGGGGTCGCCGGGCAGGCTCACGCCATAACCCAGCTGTTGGATACGACGGGCGGTTTCACGGGCCTGGGGAGTGCCCTGATAGTCCACGGTCAGTGTCATGCCCGCCAGATTGACGCTGGCGCGCTTCACACCCGGTTGTGCGGAAAGCGTTTTTTCGATCAGCCAGCTGCAGGCGGCACAGGTGAGGCCACTAAGCTGCAGTCGCAGACGCTGGCCATCCGGTAGCGGGGTAGAGTGTGGCGCGAGCAGATCGGCAATGTCGAACAGGGCCAGATCCAGTTCAGCACGGCGAGCATCCGGCGCCGGAGCATCGTCCTGGCGGATTCGGTAGTAATCATCCAGCCCCATGCCATAAATGGTTTCAATGGCTGCCGCACAGCCTGGGCAGCAGGCATCGCGCTTTCCTTCCGGGGTGCGCGCAATGAAGGCGCCAGAAGGGGCAGGTTGCCCGCAGTGCCAGCAGGGAGGGGCGAGTCGCTGGTTCATGGTGTCGTAACGTGACCCAGACTCATGGTGCCGTCTTCAATGGTGCCGTTCTGGTACAAACGCCAGTGGCCCTCCGGCGTGGATGCGGTAGCGATAAAACGCCCGGACGCAGGCAGGACACCATCGCCCCGAAATACTCCGCTGCCCTGATGATGCAGCGTCAGCAAGACATCCTTTTCCTTGAGGGTCGGGTGACGAAGTGCCACCTTGATCATCGCCGGCGCCGGGATGCCGGCGTCGCTGGTCAACCTGGCCTGCACCCCTGCACCCACCTGGGACAGTACCAGGCCAATGCCCAGGCGCGCGGCAATCTGTTCCTGCTCCATGGAGCGGTTGATGCCGCGGCCTTCCTTGTACCACTCGTCCACCACGGGAGCGTCTGCATTGATCACAGCGATATACAGGGTGGTCAGGCCGGCAACCACCGAGCTGGCGGGCAGCAGAATGGCCAGCCACAACAGCGGATACCGGTACCAGGGGCGATCATCCACGGGGGGTGATGAAACGTGATTCATGCTGCTTCTCCAGGTCAGGGTCGTCCAGTGACCTTACTGAAAACCAGATGGTGGATGAGGGCATCTCCACCTCATAGGGGTCGTAACTGACGGTGACCGGCAAGGATAAATGCTGGCCGGGCTGAATGGTAAATTCGGTACGGTTCTCCATGCGCAGCCCCTCAGGGCCTTCCAGAGTCAGTGTGTAGCGGTGGGCATCCTGACCCTTGTTGAGAATTTCCAGTCGATAGACATTTTCCACGCGCCCACTGCTGGCAACCCGGAACAGCTGATTACGATCGCGCAATACATCGACCTGCAGGGGCACCCGATTATAGAGAGTGACCATGAACAGGGTGGCCATGGCCAACAACACCATCCCGTAGCCGACCAGACGCGGACGAATGACCCGGGATTCCTTGCCCTCCAGGGCATTCTCGGTGGTATAGCGGATTAACCCCCGGGGCTTGTCGATATGGTCCATCACATCGTCGCAGGCGTCGATGCAGGCCGCGCAGGTAATGCATTCATATTGAAGACCATCGCGAATATCAATGCCGGTAGGGCAAACCTGGACACACAGTCCGCAGTCAATGCAGTCGCCTTTTTCGACTTCCTGTGTGCCTTGTTGCCGCTTTTTGCTGCCTCGACCACGGGGTTCGCCCCGGGCTTCATCATAGGAAACGATGAGGGTTTCGCGATCGAACATGACGCTCTGGAAACGGGCATAGGGGCACATGTACAGACACACCTGTTCGCGCATGAACCCGGCATTCATATAGGTGGCAACGGTAAAAAAGGCCACCCAGAACAGCTCCCAGCCTCCCCAGCTGAAGCTGAAGATGCGCACGGTGAGATCCGTGATGGGGGAGAAGTAACCGACAAAAGTGAGACCGGTAAGAAACGCCAGGGCCAGCCACATGACATGCTTGCTGCCACGGCGCAGCACTTTGCTCAGGGTCCAGGGAGCCTCATCCATCTTGATGCGGCTGTGCCGGTCACCTTCAAACAACTGCTCAATCCATTGAAAAAAGCGAGTCCAGGTCGTCTGCGGACAAACATAGCCGCAATAGACACGTCCGGCCAGAACCGTGAAGAAGAACAGGGCAAAAGCGGCAATGATCAAGGTCCAGGAAAGGAACAGGAAATCCTGCGGCCACAGCGTCAGACCGAAAATATGGAACTGCCGGTTGGGCAGGTCGAACAGTACCGCCTGCTGCCCGTCCCAGCGAACCCAGGGCAGAGCCAGGTAGAGCCCCATGGTGCTAAGGATGGTGAAATCCCGAATACGCTGGAAACGACCGCTGATGGATTTGACCTGTATCCGTTTGCGTTTGGCATAGAGACTGATGGGCCCCTGTGCTTCCGGGCTGTCATCAACGGTTTTGATGCGGTCGCGTTCACTCATTACGCACCTCGAAGGGGGCTGGCGTGATCCACCGACTGGCCTTGTCGGCGGCCCCTGTGGGGCCGCGACAATGGCCTGTCGTTACGGAGCTGGCTTGTGGGACAGGCTGTAAACGTAGGCCGCAATCACATGAATCTTTTCATCGCTGAGCAGATTCTCATGCTTGGGCATTTCCCCTTTGCGGCCTTTACGGATCGTCGTTTCGATATCCTCCAGTCGTGGACCGTAGAGCCAGGTGGTGTCAGTGAGGTTTGGCGCGCCCATGGCCTGAATCCCCTTGCCGTCTTGCCCATGACATGCGGCACAGACGGCAAATTTAGGCTTCGCCCGCTCAATGGCGGCGGCTTTTTGCGCATCCCTGGCAAGATCCGGCCGGCTCAGGCTTTGCACATAAATGGCCATGTCGCGCACGGCTTGATCGGTATTACCGATGGCCGCGGCCATGGGGGGCATCATGCCGGTACGCCCCTGGGCAATGCTGGTAATGATCTGCTTGGGTTCACCCCCATAGAGCCAGTCGTTATCTGCCAGGTTCGGATAGCCTTTGGCCCCACGGGCATCCGAGCCATGACAAATGGCGCAGTTATTGGCAAACAGCCGTCCCCCCACAGCCAGGGCTTCCGGGTACTCGATCAGTTCTTCCACCGGCACCTTGGCAAACTCTTCGAACAACGGGTCGGTTTGCCGCGCTACCAGGGTGACTTCCTTTTCATACTGGCCGGAACTGCTCCAGCCCAACAGGCCTTCAAACTTGCCCAGGCCCGGGTACAACGCCAGATAGATGCAGGCAAAGATCAGCGTGCCGATGAACAGGAACAGCCACCAGCGGGGCAGGGGCGCATTCCGTTCCTGAATCCCGTCAAAGCTGTGGCCAGTGGTTTCCTTGGCCGCTTCCTCCGGAGAAATCTGATTGTTCCACAGCAATAGCCCCGCACAGCCGAGCAGATTGATGGCAACAATAATGATGATGAACCAGCTCCAGAAATCACTCATTGCTCATCCCTCTCTTTGCGGCGATCAGCCTCAAGGGCCATGTGTGCGAGTTTTTCGTAGTCTTTCTTGCGGCTGGGCCGGTACACCCAGAGGGTCATTGCAATAAACGCCACAAAGAAGACCAGCGTGAACAGGGCTTGATAGCTCATTGTGAGGCCTCCTTACGTTCCTGGCCGAGGGAAAGCAGATAGGCAACCAGGGCATCTTCTTCCGTGGCATCGGCCCACTCACCCCCGATCTTGTTCAACTGCTCGGCAATGTCCTGGTCGCTGTAGGGGACGCCAAAGGTGTCCTTGAACAGTCGCAGGGTGCGTTCGGTATCACTCCAGTCCACCGGCGTTTCCTGCAACCAGGGGTAAGCGGGCATATTGGATTCCGGCACGACCTGGCGCGGATCACGCAGATGCTCACGGTGCCATTGCTCGGTGATCGGGCGCAGTCCCACCCGGGCCAGATCCGGGCCGGTACGCTTGGAGCCCCAGAGGAAGGGATGCTCCCACACGTCTTCGCCAGCCACGGAATAGGCGCCATAGCGTTCGGTTTCTGCACGCAGGGGCCGAACCATCTGCGTGTGGCAGACATGGCAGCCTTCGCGGATATAGATATCCCGGCCTTCCATTTCCAGGGCAGTGTAAGGCTCCAGGCTTTCCAGCGGCTCGGTGGTGGCTTTCTGCCAGAACAAGGGCACGATTTCCGCCAGGCCACCAAAACTTACCGCGATCAATGTCAGCACGATCATCAGGCCGACATTCTTTTCCACTCTTTCATGGGCATTGGACATGTCGGTCTCCTCAGGCAGCCTGCAGCACGTTGTTGTCACCGCGGGTGTCACGTTCGCCAACGATGGTCTTGTAGACATTGACGGCCATCAGCACCATGCCGGCGAAGAACACCACCCCACCCAGCAGACGGATGGCGTAGAACGGTTGCCGCTCTACCAGTTCCTGCACGAAGTTGTAGGTGAGGGTGCCATCCGTATTCACTGCCCGCCACATCAGGCCCTGCATAATCCCGGACACCCACATGGAGGCGATGTACAACACGGTACCGATGGTGCTCAACCAGAAGTGGGCATTGATCCAGCCAACGGAATACATCTGTTTGCGATCGAACAGGCGGGGAATCATCACGTAGATGGCACCAATGGTGATCATGGCCACCCAGCCCAGCGCGCCGGAGTGCACATGGCCGATCGTCCAGTCGGTATTGTGACTCAAGGCGTTGACCGTCTTGATGGACATCATCGGGCCTTCGAAGGTGCTCATCCCGTAGAAGGACAGGGCCACGATCATGAAGCGGATGATCGGATCCGTGCGCAACTTATGCCAGGCCCCGGACAGGGTCATCATGCCGTTGATCATGCCGCCCCAGCTGGGCGCCAACAGGACGATAGAGAACACCATGCCCACGGACTGGGCCCAGTCGGGCAGGGAGGAGTAGTGCAGGTGGTGGGGGCCGGCCCACATATACACGGCGATCAGGGCCCAGAAATGGACGATGGAAAGCCGGTAGGAATAGACCGGTCGCTGGGCTTGTACCGGCACATAGTAGTACATCATGCCCAGGAAGCCTGCGGTCAGGAAAAAGCCCACCGCATTGTGCCCGTACCACCACTGCACCATGGCATCGATGGACCCGGAGTAGACGGAGTAGGACTTCATCGCCGAGACGGGAATGGCGATGTTGTTGATCACATGGAGCAGGGCTACCGCAATGATAAAGGCGCCGTAGAACCAGTTGGCCACGTAAATATGGGGTTGTTTGCGTCGCGCAATGGTGGCGAAGAAAACGATGGCATAGGCCACCCAGACCAGGGTGATCAGGATATCAATGGGCCATTCCAGCTCGGCGTATTCCTTGCTGCTGGTATAGCCCATGGGCAAGGTGATGGCCGCGGCCACAATCACCGCCTGCCAGCCCCAGAAAGTGAAAGCAGCCAGCCTGGGAAACGCCAGGGTTGCCTGGCAGGTACGCTGCACCACATAGTAACTGGTGCCGATGAGGGCGGAGCCACCAAAGGCAAAAATCACCGCATTGGTGTGCAGCGGCCGTAACCGGCCGAAGCTGAACCAGGGTAATTCAAAATTGAGGACAGGCCAGGCAAGCTGGGCGGCGATAATGACCCCCACCAGCATACCCACAATCCCCCAGACAACCGACATGATGGTGAATTGCCGAACCACCGTGTAGTTATACGATGGTGAAACTGCGGAGTGTTCCATGTGCGTTCCCTTCCGAATGATGCGCCGGGAGACGATACCAAGCGTGTTCCCCGGCTTTCTTGATATAGATCAACTGCGCCGTTCGTAATCCTGGGACAAAATGTCTCACCCATCCTGGGATAGGCACATGACCTTTGTGGATAATTTTGGCGCTGTCGTCAACCGTCGGAAGGAAACGTTGCGGGATCAGGTCCTCTTTCTGAAAAGTGAAAGCACCAGGGCGGTGAGCGCTGGCAGGAAGGTGATGGTCACAATGGCGGTGCCGAGCAGCCCGAACAGGACGATGGCGCCGACGCCCCGATAAAGCTCGGTGCCCTCACCGGGAATCAGCACCAGCGGCGCCAGGCCGCAGACCGTGGTAATGGTGGTCATGGCGATGGGGCGCAGCCGTGATGCCACGGCGTCGTTGACGGCCTCCACGGCACTCATGGCCTTTTCCCGGAAATTCAGTGTTGCCTGATGGACGATCAGGATGGGGTTGTTCACCACGGTGCCCATCAGAATCAGGAAACCGAGCATGGTAATCATGTCGAAGGGCTGGGTGAGCGGTGGCAGACCGAGAAGCGGAAGCAGCGCGCCCACGCCATTCATCATCGCCAGGCCCAGCAGGCCGCTGGCAATACCCAGTGGAATCGTGGTCATGATCAGCAACGGGAAGCCCCAGTGGGTAAAAATCGCCACCAGCAAGAGATAGACCAGCAACAGGGCGACCACATAATTTCCGGACAGGGATTCCTGGGTGGCCTGTAACTGGTCGCTGGCGCCGGACAGGGTGATGCTGATGGTATCCGGAATTTCCCCCGCATCACGCAACTGCTGGATCATGGCGCGCACCCGGCTGACACCGGTTTCCAGGGCCACACCACGGGGCGGGATGATATTCAGGGTCACCGTGCGTCGACCGTTGACCCTCCGTACCACACTGGTGTCTACGGTTTCTTTCAGGGTGGCCAGCGAAGACAGCGGCACGGTGGCGCCAATCGGCGTGTGCACCGGCAGGCCGGGCAGGGCGGCCAGGTCTGGCCGGGTGCCGGTACGCTGGCTGTAGGCATAAATGTCGATCTTGTCGTCACCCAGGAAAAATTCATCCAGGTAGGCGCCATCAGTGAGCGCGGCCACGGTAAAGCCGAGAGCCTGCGTGGAAAACTGCACTTCGGCAGCACGGCTCCAGAGCGGATGGACCTCTATCAACGGCTGGGCCAAGGACAGGCTGGCGGGTTGCGACTGGATACGCGGGTTATCGAAAACCCGTTCGGCCTCTCGCTCAAGACGCGAGGCCACCGTGTAGATTTCCGCCAGGTCCGCCCCGGCCACATCCAGCGTGACGCTGCGGGTACCCCCATCATTACTGGAAATAATCGAGCCCCGGGCGGCAAAAGCGCCCATGCCGGGATAGCGGCGATACACCTGGGTAATGCTGTCCATCATCGCTTCCATATGGGCCGGGTCCACCGGCTCGGCAATGATGCGCAAGCGCTCGGCATCCACGCCCATATTCAGGTATTTCAGGGGTGGCATGGCCAGTTTGCCAGCGTCATAGTCTGCCGGGTCCGCGCCCACCAGCGGCAAGAATTCCGCTTCCACCTCGTCGGCAATGGCTGCCATGGTGCTGAGGTTGTAGCCGGGTGGTGCGCTCATACTGGCAAAGGTTTTCGGCTCCTCGCCCTCCGGCAGATATTCCGCCGGCGGCGTCAGGAACAGCACAATAGCGCCCCCGATCAGCACGGTTGCCACCAGGGTGGCCACTTGCCGGGGCCGGCTACTGGAGAGGCGGGCGGAAAGCCGGTGCAGGGCGGTCATCCATCGGCTGTGCTGACCGTCATGGGCCACCACCGCACTGAAATCCAGACGGGCGGAGAGGGTGGGGATCACTGTCATGGCCACCAGCATGGAGACCAGAATCGACGCGGATACGGCGATGGCGATATCCGAGTAGAGCTGGCCGGCCTCTTCCTGGATAAAGACCACCGGCAGGAACACCAGCACCGTGGTCATGGTAGAGGCGAACACCGCCGGCCATACCTTCTGGATACCGCTCACCGCCGCACGAAAGCGATCGTGCCCTTTGCGTCTTTCCATCTCGATGCTTTCCAGCACCACAATGGAGTTATCCAGGGTCATGCCGATGGCAAAGGCGATCCCGGCCAGGGAAATCACATTGATGGTGCGCCCGGCCAGTAGCAGCCCCAGAAACGCGGCAATGGTACAGATGGGAATACCAATCACGCCCACGGCGGTGATCTTCACCGAGCGCAAAAACAGGAACATGACCAGGGTGGCAAAGGCGGCGCCAATGGCCAGATTGGTCCACACATTGGCCACCGATGCTTCCACGTAACGCACGTCGTCGGCGATCAGCGCGATCCGCATGCCGGCCGGCTCCAGCACCTCCCGATTGATCTGAGCCACCTGATCAAACATGGCGTACTTAATATCGATCACATTGGATCCGGTCTCCCGGCGCACCGCCAGGCTGATCACCGGCTCACCATTCACCCGCGACAGGCTGCGAACCGGGAAGTGATCCAGGACCACCGTGGCCACGTCCCCGAGACGCACCAGGGAATCACCGTTACGGGCCAGAATCAGCGCATTGAGGCTGTCGATATCCTTGAAACGCCCCACCGTACGCAGCAAATATCGGCGCTTGCCGCTTTCCAGCTCGCCACCGGAGACATCCCGGTTGCGTTCGCGCAGCGCATCGCGCACATCCACCACACCCAGGCCGAACTGGGCCAGCTTCTGCGCATCCAGCAGCAGCTGAACCTGTCGTTCCGCGCCGCCGCGGACTTCCACCTGGGACACCCCGGGTACGCTCTCCATTCGCGAGCGGACTTCGTCATCAATGAAGTCCTGCATCATGTCCATGTCCAGCCCGCGGGGATTGTCGGGCAGGGGAGAGACGCGGTAATACATGAAAGCGTTACTGGAAAACGAACTGGACAGAATCCGCGGTTGATCCACATTGTCGGGATAGGCGGGCACCTGACTGAGGGCATTATTGACCCGGATCAGCGCATCGGTGATATCCACACCGAACGGAAATTCCAGCTCGATTTCCGCTTCGCCGCTGCCGGCGGAGGAGGTCATACGCCTCAAGTTGGGCAGGTTGCGCAGGTATTCCTCCTGCTCAATAAGGATTTCCTTTTCCACATCCTGGGGGGTTGCGCCTGGCCAGCTGGTGACAACCGAGATGGTGCGGACCTCCAGATCCGGGATCATCTGTACCGGGATGCGCAAGGCTGCCAGCACCCCGAGCAGAGTGATGATCAGCACCACAACGGTCATCAGGGTGCCATGGCGAACGATCTTGTCGAACATCAGTCCACCACCCGAAGCTTGTCACCATCGCGCAGACTTTCATTGCCACGCACAACCACGCGATCACCGCTCGACAGGCCCTCAAGCACCGAAGCCTGCGGTGACTGCCCGGATGCAACCTTGACGACCTTGCGGCGCGCGACCAGATCGTCACCGTCACCCTCAGCCAGCCAGACGGTCACATTGCCCTGGCTGTCCTGGAGCAGGGCATCACGGGGCACCGTGGGGCGGGCATCCGCGGACAACATGCGCAGCCGGCCATTGATCGCCATCCCCGGGGTCAGGCCTTTTTCATCAATGCTGGCGCGTACCGTAAAGGTTCTCGCCGTGGGATCATTCACCGGCACAATGGCCGTGATTTTTGCGCTCATGGCATTGTTCGGGTCGTTCTGGCCTGCCAGCCAGACATCGATAGCCGTATCGCGTGAAAGCTGTGGAAAATAACGCTGGGGCACGGCAAAATCCGCGTGCAACGTATCGCTGCCGACCAGCTCGAAAACGGTGGTCCCGGGAGTGACCCATTCGCCAACCTCACTCAGTTTGGCGCTGATCACGCCGCTGAAGGGCGCTCGCAGGGTATGTCGCTTGATCAGCGCCTGCTGGCGTGCCATCTCCGCCTGACTGGCCGCCAGGGAAGACTCGGCCACCTGAACCTCGGATTCCAGACTGCGGACCTCACTGGCGGCAATGCTGCGCCGGGCGACCAGACTATTGGCTTCCTCAAGGCGCCGACGGGCATCGGCCAGCGTTGCCTGTTGCTGCTGATAGTTGGCCCGGGCACGTTGCAATTCCAGTCGATTGAGCTCCGCATCCAGCTCAATCAGTGCGGCGCCTGCCTCTACCTGATCGCCGATATCCACGAGCAGTTTGCTCACCAGACCCGACACCGACGCGGAAAGCCGGGCGGCACGATCTGCCACCAGCGTGCCGTTCACCAGCAGCGCATCCTGGGAGCGTGACAGAGTGACCGTCTCAAGAGAGACTGGCTTGCGATCATCCGCCTGTGCAGAAACAGCGAATGACAACAGCAACACAACCCGGAAAAGACGATGAGATAGCAGGGACAGTGACGGCATACGTGTCCTTGTGGTTATTTTCAGACTTAACGACAGCGCATACTTTAGCAGGGTAAAGGCAAGTCCGAGTGAATCGGGCGTAAGGATTGTAGGGATGCTGCCTGGATCAAGATAACTATAACTACGCATAATGTATATCTGGACTCATTAGAAACCCTGTCAATCACCCTGTAGAGGGAATTTAATTGCCCCTTTAGAGCCAAGTCAATCCTATGGAGTGAAAATATGGGTTATATTTGCCCTCAAAGCACAAATGAGGGTTACCAGAATGGCTCTAGGAGAGAATTTAAAGCGCCTGAGGAAGCTTGCAGGGTTAACTCAGGGGGAGCTGGCAGCAGTAGCAGACATGAAGCTGGGGCACATATCGAAACTTGAGCGCAACGAGACTGATGCCAAGGTATCGACCATCCATAAACTGATGGAAGCACTGAACTGTAGCGCCAACGATTTACTGCACGTGAAAGGTGAAGCCGGACTGTCTCAGATGCT
>NZ_LWEJ01000063.1:0-449 GCF_001635525.1 Alcanivorax sp. HI0007 | reverse complement strand
GCACCCTGCCAAGCACCCTGCCCGCAGGGTTTCGTGCCGTGGCAGTGGGGGTCGATGATGTGGTGATGGCAGGTGGTCTGCTGCAGCCCGGTGATCTGGTCGATGTGGTGGTGTCGTTTCAAGAAGCGGACCGGGATGACCCGGCGGCCATGGTGCTGTTGCGCAGCCTGCAGGTGCTGGCGGTGAAAGGGGCCATGGCGGCAGCCAGCAGTGATCAGGACCGCGAGGCCCAGCGTCGCAATAACACCGTGGTGCTGGCTGTGCCCAAGGACAAGGTGCCAACATTGCTGCTGGCTTCTGAGGAAGGGACATTGCGATTGGCGGTACTGGCCAGTGAGGACAAGGCTGCTGACGACAGCGACGAAGAAAAGAAAGCCAAACCGGTTTACTACAAGGATCTGTTCCCGTCGGCCCGCGCACCAGCACCACGGGCGACACCGGGCCAGAAA
>NZ_LWEJ01000062.1:0-262 GCF_001635525.1 Alcanivorax sp. HI0007 | reverse complement strand
TTGCCCGCGCTGAAAACGACCCAGCCCCGTTTGCTGGACGACAGCGAAGTGCTGATCGAGCGCGCGCGCCAGCTTTCCCCGGCCGATGTCAGCAGTCTGATGAGTGTCAGTGACAAAATCGCACATTTGAACGTGGAACGGTTTGCCCAATGGCAACGACCGTTCAACAACCGTAACGCCCGACCGGCAGCATTTGCTTTCAAGGGTGATGTCTATACCGGCCTTGAAATCGACACCTTTACCGATAACCAGCTCAAGGAAG
>NZ_LWEJ01000061.1:0-346 GCF_001635525.1 Alcanivorax sp. HI0007 | reverse complement strand
TTTTGCTTCACCTCTATTTTCAGAAGCCACTAGCATAATCCATATTCAAATCACACTCTCCCCCGGTGTTCATTGATGGAGGAGTCTCTTTGGAACCGATTTGTACTTGGAGCATAAACCACTAAAAATATATAATTAACAACAAGAACAGTTAACAAATGATCCCACCACCAAACATCAAAGGCTTCTCTTATCAAAAAAGCAAACAAGAATATGCTAAAAGATGTGTAGTGCTTACTGATTACAGCACCTCCTGTCTTTATTGCCATTGAAAGATTATTAATTCCCGCCTTCACAAGATAGAGAATGAATGCAACATATATAAGCAAACCTATAACCCCATGTT
>NZ_LWEJ01000060.1:0-231 GCF_001635525.1 Alcanivorax sp. HI0007 | reverse complement strand
TGTGGGTTACGACCTGCTGGCCGAAGCGGTAGCCGAAGGTGGCAGTGAGCACCATGCCGGGTTGTTGTCGCGGGCATTGGAATACACCACAGCAGAAAATCTGATAAATCGCCCGGGCACAGTGTTCCCTGTCACGCTGTCGTTGCAAAACACGGGGCCCGCTGTCGATGTACAGGCAGATCTGGCTATGTCTTCAGGTGGCGATGTGCTGAACACTTTGCCTGCCACACA
>NZ_LWEJ01000059.1:0-241 GCF_001635525.1 Alcanivorax sp. HI0007 | reverse complement strand
GGCGGCGGGCACCCTGACCATTGCCGATAACGGTATTGGCATGAACCAGGAGGAAGTGATCGAGAACCTGGGCACGATCGCCCGTTCCGGCACCGAAAAATTCCTGGCCTCACTCAGTGGTGATCAGAAGAAAGACGCCCAGCTCATCGGTCAGTTTGGTGTAGGCTTCTACTCCGCCTTCATTGTGGCCGATCGGGTAACCGTAGAAAGCCGTAAGGCCGGCACCGATGCGTCAGCGGGT
>NZ_LWEJ01000058.1:0-241 GCF_001635525.1 Alcanivorax sp. HI0007 | reverse complement strand
GCTGCCGAGTAAGCAAAAAGGCACTCTGGCCCCTTGAAACGGCATGAAGCACCGCCATATAGAGGCCAGACGAGTTGACAATTCAACTGCCCGGTTTGCCGTCAGGGAACCGGCTGGTGTGAAGGAGAAAGAGAGACATGGGTAAGATTATCGGTATTGACCTGGGTACGACCAACAGCTGTGTGGCCGTACTGGAAGGGGATAAAGCCAAGGTTATTGAAAACGCTGAAGGCGCGCGTAC
>NZ_LWEJ01000057.1:0-216 GCF_001635525.1 Alcanivorax sp. HI0007 | reverse complement strand
GTGCACCAGGTGGACCCGTTGCGGGATCTGATGAGCGCCAAGATGAATGGTCGCACCGGCTGGAACATGCATCGGGTGCTGGAAGCCGTTTCCGAGGCCGATGCCGGTGTGGTGATTATTCTCGGCCAGGATTATGAATCCCAGGACACCGTGGAGCGCCTGGAGAGTTTCTTTGGCGGCACCGCCGCCAAGCCCAAGGGTGAATCCCGTGCCTAC
>NZ_LWEJ01000056.1:0-220 GCF_001635525.1 Alcanivorax sp. HI0007 | reverse complement strand
TGCCAGTGCATACGCTTTTGCAGTGCCAGGATCTCGTGTTGCGGTGCCGGGGAGGTGAACACGAACGTCGTATCCCTGGCGTTGACGTGGGCAAGATTGTGGCCAATGTTGTCCATCACCATTGAGCAACCCTCAAAGGGGGTGGCGCCGGGCTCAAGCATTGCGCAATAGACAATCAGTTGCCGGCGTCCCTCAAACAGATCCACCAGACCCACCTCAC
>NZ_LWEJ01000055.1:0-45375 GCF_001635525.1 Alcanivorax sp. HI0007 | reverse complement strand
CTATTCATTATTAATTAATTTCAAAGCTTTCCAACCGCAGCCCCTTCTCACTGTCCGCCACAATCTGCCAGCCCAGCTTGCCCCAATCACCCAACACCCAGCGTTTTCCCTGGCCATCGGCCAGCGCGACGTCATGGATGTTGGGACGGTGGGTGTGACCGTGGATCAGGTGTTTGACGCCAGCTTCGTCCATCACCCGGACGACTTCTTCCGGGGTCACGTCCATGATGTTTTCGGCCTTGTTGGCGTTATTGCCCTGGCTTTGCATGCGCATGCCCTGGGCGATCATACGGCGTTCTTCCAGGGGTTTGGCCAGCATACCCTGCTGCCACTGGGGGCTGCGGGCCATGGTGCGGAATTGCTGATAGGCCGTATCCAGGGTGCACAGGCTGTCACCGTGCATCAGCAGGGCAGAGGTGCCATACAGATCGACCACGGTGCCTTCTTCCAGCAGGTTGCCACCACAGGCGGCAGCGAAGCCCTCACCGAGCATGAAATCCCGGTTGCCATGCATGAAATAGAGCTGGCTGCCGTTGTCGCTGAAACTGCGGAAGGCACTGATGGCTTCCTGATTGAACGGCGTGTCATCGTCATCGCCGATCCAGGCCTCGAACAGATCGCCCAAAACATAGAGCGCATCTGCCTTGCCGGCATGGGCTTCCAGCAGTTTGCCCAGAGCTTCCAGATGTTCCGGTCGGGCCGGGTCCAGATGCAAGTCGGAAATAAACAGGGTGTAGCTCATGGTTACTGAGGCCCTTTCTCTGTGTCACCGGCTGCATCCAGGCGGTAGGCCCGGGTAATCAGAATGGGCACTTCCGGCACATCCCGTGCCATCATGCCATTAAGGCGCTGGCTGGTGGTGCGCTCGCGGGCGATATTGTCCACCACGGACATGCCGTCCGTGACTTTGCCGAACACGGCATAGCCCCAGCCGCGCGCGTTCTTGCCGGAAAAATCCAGATTGCCGTTGTCGACCAGATTGATAAAGAACTGGGCAGTGGCGGAGTGCGGGTCGCCGGTACGGGCCATGGCCAGAGTGCCACGCTCATTGCTCAAGCCGTTGTCCGCCTCATTCTGGATCGGGGCGCGGGTCGCCTTGCGTTGCCCGTTCTGGTCAAAACCGCCACCCTGAATCATGAAACCCCGAATGACCCGATGGAACAGGGTGCCGTCGTAGAAGCCCGCATCCACATATTTGAGGAAGTTGGCGACTGTCAGTGGGGCCTTGTCCTCGTAGAGTTCCACGGTGACAGGCCCGGCAGAGGTTTCCAGGCGAACCTGCGGGTTGGCGAGCAGCAGGGTCGGTACCAGGGTAAGCAGGGCGATGGCCAGAACGCGCATGGGCTCAGTCCTCGATCAGTTCAGCGGATTCGATCAGCACGGGTTCCACCGGCACATCCTGGTGGAAGCCGCTGTTACCGGTGGGCACATTGCGGATCTTTTCCACCACGTCCATGCCCTCGACCACAGCGCCGAAGACCGCATAGCCCCAGCCATCCTGGCTGCGTTCCTTGTCCAGGAAGTGGTTATCGGCCACGTTGATGAAAAACTGGGCGGAGGCGGAATGCGGGTCCGGTGTGCGCGCCATGGCGATGGTGCCCACCTTGTTGGACAGACCATTGCCCGCCTCGTTCTGGATGGTGTCGCGGGTGGGTTTTTGCTGCATATCTTCGGTGAAACCGCCGCCCTGGATCATGAAATTGCTGATAACACGGTGGAAGATGGTGCCGTCGAAGTGGCCATCCTTGACGTATTGTACAAAGTTCTCGGTCGTGATCGGCGCCTTCTCTGCGTCCAGTTGCAGGGTGATTTTGCCGTAGGTTGTTGTCAGCACCACTTTCATCAGGTTTTCTCCGCAAGATGGGGCCGCTGGGCTTTTTGTTCCCGGGCTGGCCCTGAGTCTTTGACTGTTGGGGGGCGTACAGTACACTAGCGCACCTTCATTTTCACCGTGAGAGCCTGCCCATATTGAGGCTCTCAGCCTTCCGGACTGGCCAAGACCCATGAGCGAAACGAAAGCGCCCAGCAATTTTATCAGACAGATCATCGACCGTGACCTCGCAGAAGGTAAAAACGACGGCCAGGTGGTGACCCGTTTTCCGCCGGAACCCAATGGCTACCTGCATATCGGTCATGCCAAATCTATTTGTCTGAACTTCGGTATTGCCGAAAGCTATAACGGTACCTGCAACCTGCGCTTCGACGATACCAACCCGGAGAAGGAAGAAGACGAGTACATCCAGTCCATCAAGCAGGATGTGCAATGGCTGGGCTTCACCTGGCATGGCCAGGAACGGTTTGCCAGTGACTATTTTGATCGGCTTTATGAGCTGGCAGTGGAGCTGATCCACAAGGGGCTGGCCTATGTGGACAGCCTGAGCCCGGAGCAGATTGCCGAGTACCGGGGCAATTTCACCACCCCGGGCAGGCCAAGTCCCTACCGCGAGCGAAGCGTGGAAGAAAACCTGGCGCTGTTCGAGCAGATGCGCAGCGGCGAGCTGGATGAAGGGGCGGCGGTACTGCGTGCCAAAATCGACATGCAGAGCCCCAACCTGACGTTACGGGATCCGATTCTCTATCGAATCCGCAAGAAAGTGCATCACCAGACCGGTGACAAATGGGTGATCTACCCCATGTACGATTTTACCCATCCGCTGTCCGATGCCCTTGAGGGGATTACCCACAGCCTTTGTACCCTGGAGTTCGAGGATCATCGCCCCTTCTATGACTGGATCATTGAGAACACGTCGGTGCCCGCCAACCCGCGCCAGTATGAGTTTGCCCGGCTCAACCTGAATTACACGGTGACCAGCAAGCGCAAGCTCAAACAGTTGGTGGATGAGGGCCATGTGGAAGGCTGGAACGACCCCCGCATGCCGACCATCAGTGGCCTGCGGCGTCGCGGTTACACCCCGGCGTCCATCCGTACCTTCTGTGAGTCCGTGGGCGTCAGTCGAGCGGATTCCGTGGTGGATATGGGCATGCTGGAAGCGGCCATTCGCGATGATCTGAATCACCATGCACCCCGCGCCATGTGTGTGCTGCACCCCTTGAAAGTCGTCATCGAAAACTGGCCGGAAGGGCACGAGGAGTCCCTCACTGCGCCGGTTCACCCGCAGAATGAAACCATGGGAACCCGGCAGGTGCCCATGACCCGTGAGGTGTATATCGACCGGGAAGATTTCCGCGAAGAGGCCAACAAGAAATTCAAGCGTCTGGTGCTGGGTGACCGGGTGCGCCTGCGCTATGGCTATGTGATTCGTGCCACGGACGTTGTGCGCGATGACAATGGCGAGATTCTGGAAGTACGGTGTACCTATGACCCGGATACCCTGGGCAAGAATCCGGAGAACGCGGAGGATCAGGGCAAGCTGCGGGGGGTGATCCACTGGGTCAGCGCCAGCAAGGGAGTGCCTTGCGAAGTGCGTCTTTACGACCGCCTCTTCACTGCCGCGAATCCCAACAAGACCGAAGAAGGGCAGACCTTCCTTTCCCACATCAACCCTGATTCCCTCAACGTGCTGGAAGGTTGCTGGGTGGAGCCGGGTCTGCGAGGGGCGCTGGCAGAAACCCGCTACCAGTTCGAACGTGAGGGCTATTTCTGCGTGGATCAGGAGAGCAAAGAGGACAAGCTGGTGTTCAACCAAACGGTGGGACTGCGTGAGTCCTGGCCCAAGGAGGCCTGATTCCGGCGACAGTCTGAAAAAAGGGGCCGCACAAGCGGCCCCTTTTTGTATCAATCAGTCAGATCGTCTACGGGGGCATCCGGGGCATTGTTTTTGACGGACTCGATGCCGTTTTCCATGCCACTGGTGCTTTTGTACATCTGGCTCTGGCCAATGATCTGGTGGTTGGCCGCTTTCAGGGAAAAATAATGCCTGCCGTCCTTGGCCTCCTTGCGTTCGTAGCGGCTGTCGTCCGGGGCATTCTTTTTTACTGAGTCCACACCGTTCTCACAGGCACCTTTGCTGGTGTACTGCTCGCTGGAGAGAATAATTTCTCCGTTACCGGCTTTCAGGCGAAAGATGTACTGCCCGTTGCTGGCCTTATCGATCTCGAATTTCCCTGCCATTGTCGTTCTCCCTGGGGCGATTGAAGGGCCTCGCGGATGAGGCTCGAGAAACTATAGGCCGCGGGAGAAGACAATAATGTTACCGCCGGTCGTGACTGCGTAGCGTAGCGTTGCTTTGCTGGAGGGTATCGCAAACAGGGAGAGGACGGTGCCACCTGTGGCGGCACCGCGGAGCGGGGAGGGGTTAGCCGAGCGCTTTCTCACCAGACTGAAGGGTCTGGAAAATCAGGGTATTGATCGTCATTGGACCCACGCCGCCGGGTACCGGGGTATAGGCGCTGACCCGGTCCACCAGAGGCGTAAGCTCGATATCGCCACATTTCTCCGGGTGGAAGCCGGCATCAACTACGACGGCTCCATCCTTGATCCAGTCCGCCTTGATGAATTCCGGCTTGCCCACGGCGCCGACTACAATATCCGCTTGCTTGACCA
Source organism: Alcanivorax sp. HI0007 (assembly GCF_001635525.1). Lineage (NCBI taxonomy): Bacteria > Pseudomonadati > Pseudomonadota > Gammaproteobacteria > Oceanospirillales > Alcanivoracaceae > Alcanivorax > Alcanivorax sp. HI0007. The sequence continues at coordinate 40,871 of NZ_LWEJ01000055.1, read as the reverse complement.
GGTCCGGCAGGTTGCGGGTGCGGCTATGGCAGATGGTCACGGTGGCGTTGGCTTCCAACAGCATCATCGCCATGGGCTTGCCCAGGATGGCACTGCGCCCGACCACCACGGCGTGCTTGCCTTCCAGCTCAACCCGATAGTGCTCCAGCAGGCGCATGATGCCTTTCGGTGTGGCGCAACCGTAGGCCGCTTCGCCCATACTCATGCGACCAAAACCCAGGCAGGTGACGCCGTCCACATCCTTCTCCAGGCTGATGGCGTCGAAACAGGCCCGCTCGTCAATCTGCTCGGGCACGGGGTGCTGCAGCAAAATGCCGTGTACATCCGGGTTATGGTTCAGTTCACTGATCTTGGCCAGCAGTTGTTCGGTGGTGGTCTCCGCGGGCAGCTCGATGGCTTCGGATTCCATGCCGACACGGCGGCAGGCGTTCCCCTTCATCTTGACATAGGTGGCCGAGGCCGGGTCGGCGCCGACCAGGATAGTGGCCAGAATAGGAGTGCGGCCGCCGGCCTTGGCCTTCAGGGCGTCAACACGCTCACGCATTTCCTCTTCAAACTGCTGGGCCAGGGCTTTGCCATCAAGAATCTGGGCGGTCATGATCGGGTCTCTCTAACATTGGCTGAAAATAGGCAAGGGAGTTGGGGCGAAAACGGCGCGATTCTCGCACGCACCGGCCATGGGCGCAAAAGTTGTCTAAAATCTGTACGTTAGGCATATTTTTGTTGCCAGGTCCGTTGACGCTCCCGGGGGTGGCGAGTATTATGCGCGCCTCGCTTTCAAGCTATGTAGGCGTGAAGAACATCGGGGTGTAGCGCAGCCTGGTAGCGCGCCTGCTTTGGGAGCAGGATGTCGGGGGTTCGAATCCCTCCACCCCGACCATTTTAGAGAAGGCGAAACCTGCAATGCGCCTGTAGCTCAACCGGATAGAGCAACGGCCTTCTAAGCCGTCGGTTGCAGGTTCGAGTCCTGCCAGGCGCGCCATTAGCCATTGCGGCGACGCGCAGGACAAACAATGTGGTTTATGGTGACTGTAGCTCAGTTGGTAGAGCCCCGGATTGTGACTCCGGTGGTCGGGGGTTCAAATCCCCTCAGTCACCCCAATTGAAAAGCCTCCGGGAACTCCCGGAGGCTTTTTCGTATGGGCCCCGGTAGAAGCTATCGCTGGGCTCTGTAGGCACAGTGGGCGCCTTTTGATTATAATCTGCGCCCGCTGAGCCTGATTGGGATCTGTACACAGCGTTTTAGCGACAACCGGAAGGGCCGGGCCCCTTATTGCCGCCAGGCTGCGATTACGATTGTTTATGTAGAGTGACTACAGCGCGCAATCGTAACTACGACCTGGCGACACACTCTAACGGGTGAAGAGGGACGCCGGCACGGCTGTGTATAGATTCCAATCAGGCTCATTCAGGCCGTCTGCTCTATCATGCGACGGCGAGCAGCAAAAAGTCTTTTTAAAGAGGATGTTATGCAGGTTTCTGTTGAAACGACTTCAGGTCTTGAGCGCCGTCTGACGGTGGGTGTGCCGGCGGAGAAAGTGGACTCTGCAGTAGAAGGCAAGCTCCAGGAAGCCCAGAAGAATGTCCGTCTGGACGGTTTCCGCCCGGGCAAAGTGCCCATGCGTGAAGTAAAGCGTCGCTTTGGCAGCGCCGTGCGTAACGAAGTGCTGGCCGATGTGATGCGTGAAGCGTTCATCGAAGCCGTGGAGCAGGAAAAACTGCAGCCAGCGGGTATGCCGGGCTTTGAAGCCACCAAGAACGAAGCGGGCCAGGATCTGGAATTTGTTGCCACCTTCGAGGTATACCCGGATGTGGAGCTGTCTGCCTTTGATTCCATCGAAGTGGAAAAGCCCCAGGCAGAAGTCACCGATGCTGACGTGGACACCATGATCGAAACCCTGCGTCAGCAGCGTGCCCAGTTTGAAGAAGTGGACCGTGCTGCGGAAAGCGGTGATCGCGTTAACATCGATTTCAAGGGTCTGAAAGACGGTGAAGCCTTCGACGGCGGCAGCGCCGAAGGGCAGAACCTGGAGCTGGGCTCCGGTCAGATGATCCCCGGTTTTGAAGACGGCATCGTCGGCATGAAAGCCGGTGAGGAAAAGGATATCGATGTGACCTTCCCGGAGGACTACCAGTCCGAAGAGCTGAAAGGTCAGGCTGTGGTCTTCCAGATCAAGGTCAACAAGGTAGAGGGCAAGGCCCTGCCGGAAGTGGACGCCGAGTTCATGAAGGCCTTTGGTGTTGAAGATGGCGATGAGGCCAAATTCAAGGCGGAAGTGCGCAAGAACATGGAACGCGAGCTGAAGAATGCGGTCACCGGCAAGGTAAAAGAGCAGGCGATGGATGGCCTGGTCAACTTGCACGAGTTTGACCTGCCGGGCGCCCTGGTCACCCAGGAAATCCAGCGCATGCGTCAGCAGATGATGCAGCAGTTTGGTGGCGGTCAGCAGTTTGACGCTTCCATCCTGCCGGATGATCTGTTCAAGGAGCAGGCTGAGCGCTCCGTGCGTCTGGGTCTGGTGGTTCGCGCGATTCTCGACAAGCACGAAATCAAGGCTGATGCCGACAAGGTCAAAGCCCGTGTAGAAGAGATTGCCGAGCAATACGAGAAGCCGGAAGAAGTCGTTAACTGGGTGTACAGCAACCCCCAGCAGCTGCAGCAGATTGAAGGTGCGGTGCTGGAAGAGCAGGTTGTCGACCTGGTACTGGATAGTGCCAAGGTGGAAGAAAAAGCCATGTCCTACCAGGACGCGGTGAAGCCCCGCGAGCAAGCGCAAGGCTGATTCTTTCCGCTTTTTGACACCAAAACGGGGCCTTCTGGCCCCGTTTTGCGTTATTTATGCACAATTTGCGCAAGTTTTGCGCATTCAGACCCCGCCTGAGCCCACTTTTATAGACGCCCCCCATACACCGTCATAAGATGCTGGAAGACCTGTTCGTCCGGCCTGCCTTGTTTTCGGCTATGCCAGCCCCCATTGCAGCAATCAGGATGAGGTCGGCTACCGCCGATACCAACAAATCACAAGAGCGTCCCCGGACGATCGACGAGAAGGAAAGCGCTACATGATCGACTTGAGCCGTATCAACTCCATGACCCCGGAAATGCAGCAACTGAGCAAGGACCCCACCAATCTGGGTCTGGTGCCGGTGGTGATCGAGCAGACCGCCCGTGGCGAGCGTTCTTTTGATATTTATTCCCGCCTGCTCAAAGAGCGGGTGATTTTCATGATCGGCCAGGTGGAAGACCACATGGCCAACCTGATCGTGGCCCAGATGCTGTTTCTGGAGTCCGAAAACCCGGACAAGGATATTCACCTGTATATCAACAGCCCGGGTGGCTCTGTGACGGCGGGTATGTCTATTTATGACACCATGCAGTTCATCAAACCGGATGTGTCCACCATGTGCGTCGGGCAGGCTGCCAGCATGGGCGCCTTCCTGTTGGCTGCCGGTGCCGCTGGCAAGCGTTATGCCTTGCCGAATGCGCGGGTGATGATTCACCAGCCGCTGGGGGGGTTCCAGGGCCAGGCGTCGGATATCGAAATCCACGCCAAGGAAATCCTCAAGATCAAGGGGCAGCTCAACAGCTTGCTGGCGCACCACACCGGTCAGCCGCTGGAGCGGCTGGAGAAAGACACGGACCGTGATAATTTCATGGGCGCTGAAGAAGCCCAGGAATACGGCATCGTTGACGCGGTGTTGCGTCAACGTCCGGTGTAATTCGGTAAGCGTCGTACAAAAAGTGTCCTAACGGAAGGCCTGAGAGGCCCGGCGGGCTTGAAAAACCCCCCGTCTCCCTGCATCTTCAAAGAGACGCAAATACTCAAATACACAGGTTTAGAGGCGATTCAATGACCGACTCCACTGGCAAGGGCGACGACGGCAAGCTGCTGTACTGCTCTTTTTGTGGCAAAAGCCAGCATGAGGTCCGCAAACTGATTGCGGGGCCCTCGGTCTTTATCTGCGACGAATGCGTGGATCTGTGTAATGACATTATCCGCGAGGAAGTGCAGGAAGACACCGGAGATACCGGCGGAGAGAGCCTGCCGAAGCCCAACGAAATCAAGGAAACCCTTGATGAGTATGTCATTGGGCAGGAGCGAGCCAAACGTGTTCTCGCTGTAGCGGTGTACAACCATTACAAGCGTCTGCGCAGTACTGGCAAGGGCCGTGATGAAGTGGAGCTAGGCAAGAGCAATATTTTGCTTATCGGCCCCACCGGTAGTGGTAAGACACTATTGGCAGAGACCCTGGCCCGACTGCTCAATGTGCCTTTCACCATTGCGGATGCCACCACCCTCACCGAAGCTGGTTACGTGGGTGAGGATGTGGAAAACATCATCCAGAAGCTGCTGCAGAAGTGCGACTACGATGTGGACAAGGCCCAGCGCGGCATTGTCTATATCGATGAAATCGACAAGATTTCCCGCAAATCCGACAACCCGTCCATCACCCGTGATGTGAGCGGGGAGGGTGTGCAGCAGGCTCTGCTCAAACTGATTGAAGGCACGGTGGCTTCCGTGCCCCCGCAGGGCGGTCGCAAGCACCCCCAGCAGGAGTTCCTCCAGGTGGACACCTCCAACATGTTGTTCATCTGCGGCGGTGCGTTTGCCGGGCTGGACAAGGTGATTCGCGAGCGTTCCGAGAAAGGTGGGATCGGCTTCTCCGCAGAAGTGAAGAGCAAGGACGATGCCCGTAACCTGGGCGAGCTGCTGGTGGATGTGGAGCCGGAAGATCTGGTCAAGTATGGCCTGATTCCCGAATTTATCGGCCGTCTGCCGGTGATTGCCACACTGGAAGAACTCAGTGAAGAGGCTTTGGTGCAGATCCTGACCGAGCCTCGCAACGCCCTGACCAAGCAATACGCCCGCCTGTTCGAGATGGAAGGGGTGGAGCTGGATTTCCGCGATGATGCCCTGCGGGCCGTGGCCCACAAGGCCATGGAGCGCAAGACCGGGGCTCGTGGCCTGCGCTCCATTCTGGAAAGCGTGTTGCTCGATACCATGTATCAGGTTCCGTCCATGGACTCTGTCGCCAAGGTGGTTATCGACAGCCCCACCATCAAGGGTGAATCCGATCCGTTGTTGATTTACGAAAACAACGAGCAGTCTTCCAAGGTGGCACCGGATTAAGGTGCCGCCACGGCAATAGAGGCAATACGTGCTGAAAGATATCCCGCTTTTACCACTGCGTGACGTAGTGGTGTATCCCCACATGGTGATCCCGTTGTTTGTTGGCCGGGAAAAGTCCATTGCTGCGCTCGAAACAGCCATGGCCGACGACAAACAGATCATGCTGGTCGCCCAGCGCAATGCCTCCGACGACGACCCGGGCGTGGATGACATCTACCGGGTTGGTACTGTTTCGACCATCCTGCAGCTGCTGAAACTCCCTGACGGTACCGTCAAGGTGCTGGTGGAAGGCGGGCAGCGCGCCCACGTGGTCAAGGCCGAGTTCGGTGATCAGGGTGGTATCGCGGATGTGCGCGAGCTGGAAGAGGGGCTGCCTGAAGAGGGCGAGCAAGAAGCCCTGTCCCGTTCGTTGCAATCCCAGTTTGAGGATTACGTAAAACTTTCCAAGAAAGTCGCGCCGGAAGTCACCGGCTCCGTGTCTTCCATCGATGAAGTCAGCCGTCTGGCCGACACCATTGCCGCGCATCTGCAGCTGAAACTGGAAGAAAAGCAGGATGTCCTGGAGATGGTGGATGTCCGTGAGCGTGTCGAGCATCTGATTGCCCTGATGGAATCCGATATTGACGTGCTCAAGGTGGAAAAGCGTATTCGTGGGCGCGTCAAGAAACAGATGGAGAAAAGCCAGCGCGAGTACTATCTGAACGAACAGATGAAAGCCATCCAGAAAGAGTTGGGTGATCTGGACGACAGTGGCAACGACCTGGAAGACCTGGAAAAGAAAATTGAAAACGTGGGCATGCCCAAGGAAGCCCTCGAGAAGTCCATGAATGAGCTGAACAAGCTCAAGATGATGTCACCCATGTCTGCGGAAGCCACGGTAGTAAGAAGCTATCTTGACTGGATGACATCGGTGCCATGGAAAAAACGCAGCCGCGTTCGCCATGATCTGGCCCATGCCAAGGAAGTGCTTGATCGCGACCACTATGGTCTGGAAGAAGTGAAAGACCGTATTCTGGAATTTCTGGCCGTGCAAAGCCGTGTGGGCAAGGTCAAGGGGCCGGTATTGTGTCTTGTGGGCCCTCCCGGTGTGGGCAAAACCTCCCTGGGACAATCCATTGCCCATGCCACCAATCGCAAGTTTGTGCGAATGGCCCTCGGCGGGGTGCGCGATGAGGCGGAAATTCGTGGACACCGTCGCACCTACATTGGTTCACTGCCTGGCAAAGTGGTCCAGAAATTGTCCAAGGTCGGCGTAAAAAACCCGCTGTTCCTGTTTGATGAAGTCGACAAGATGGGCATGGATAACCGTGGTGATCCGGCCTCCGCGTTGTTGGAAGTGCTCGATCCCGAACAGAACGATACCTTCAGCGATCATTATCTTGAAGTTGACTACAATCTGTCGGAAACCCTGTTTATCTGCACCTCTAACTCCATGAACATTCCGGCACCCTTGCTGGACCGCATGGAAGTGATCCGTCTGCCAGGCTATACGGAAGACGAAAAGGTCAATATTGCCCTCCAGTACTTGGTCCCGAAACAGATCAAGAACAATGGCCTGAAGAAAGACGAAGTGGTTTTCGACGAGAGCGTGCTGCGCTATGTGGTTCGTCACTACACCCGTGAAGCCGGGGTTCGTGGGCTGGAGCGGGAAGTGAGCAAGATTTGCCGCAAGGTGGTCAAGGAGCACTTGCTGGCGAACGAGGCCAAGACCGTTACCTTGTCTGAAGAGCTGATCGAACATTACCTTGGTGTGCGCAAGTTCAGTTTCGGTCGTGCGGAAGAGCAAGACCAGGTTGGACAGGTTACCGGGTTGGCATGGACCTCCGTTGGCGGCGAGCTGCTCACCATCGAAAGTGTTTCCACTCCGGGCAAAGGCCGCGTAATCTCTACCGGTTCCCTGGGTGATGTGATGCAGGAGTCTATTCAGGCTGCATGGACAGTTGTGAAAAGCCGTGCCGGTACCCTTGGAATTCGACGCCGCACACTGGAACGCAACGATCTGCACATGCATGTGCCAGAGGGTGCGACTCCGAAAGATGGGCCCAGTGCAGGTATTGGCATGTGTACCGCCATGGTTTCTGTACTGACCGGGATCCCGGTCCGTGCGGATGTGGCTATGACCGGTGAAATTACCCTGCGCGGTCAAGTGCTTCCCATCGGTGGCCTGAAAGAAAAATTGCTGGCCGCTCACCGTGGTGGCATCAAGACGGTATTGATACCGGAAGAAAATGAGAGGGACCTCAAAGAGATCCCTGACAATATCAAGTCGTCCCTGGATATCCGTCCTGTCAAATGGATTGACCAGGTGCTTGATGTGGCGCTAACTCATCAACCCAGCCCGCTGAGCGAAGCGGAACAGGAAGAGGATTTGGCGCTCGCAGAAGAGAAAAACCAGGAAGGCACAAAGCGTCCCAGTACACATTAACGGGTCGGATTTGAAGCTTTTTAAATTATTGATCTATATGGTTTTTCATTTTTTTTAACTTGGGTGCGATGATACCTTTCCTTTCTTGACGCTCCTTATACCCGTTGGTATAAAGGCGGCTTGCTCAGGAGGAGAGTACATCACGCCTCGACCATAAAACCGGGAAAAACAGAAAGGGGAACTTTGTGAATAAGTCAGAGTTGATTGATGCGATTGCCGCTAGCGCGGATATTTCCAAGGCCGACGCAGGTCGTGCACTGGATGCTACTTTGGAAGCGGTAACTGGCGCCCTGAAAAAAGGTGACAGCGTTTCTCTGGTAGGTTTTGGCACTTTTGCTGTGAAAGAGCGCGCTGCTCGTGAAGGCCGCAACCCGCAAACTGGCCAGACCATTCAGATCGCCGCCGCCAAAGTACCGGGCTTCAAAGCCGGTAAGGCACTGAAAGACGCGGTGAACTAAACTGTTTGCGGGAGCGGTAGTTCAGCTGGTTAGAATACCGGCCTGTCACGCCGGGGGTCGCGGGTTCGAGTCCCGTCCGCTCCGCCAGTTTGAGGAAGCGCAGCCGTAAGCGGGTGCGCTTTTTTCCGTTTAGGGAACCTGCAGTCATTATTGCGGTTCTCATATAACAAGATTGAATTCGACAGTTTTTACCTGAGGCCATGTTGAAGTGACCGGCTCAGGTTTTAATAAGAGTCCCTACGGAGTATTTTCATGCAGGAGTTCAGACGGTTTGTCCGCGGTCCCGTGGGCAAGGTCCTGCTTGCCGCGATTATCCTTCCTTTTGTCATTTCCGGCTTCTATGGGTATTTCACCGGAGGCGGAAGCGGGGATGTGGTTGCCGAAGTGGAAGGCAACAAAATCACCCGAAGTATGGTCAATCAGCGCGTTGAACGCGTTCGTGACATGCTGCGACAGCAAAGTCCGAACATTGACCCCTCCATGCTGGATTCCTTTGTGCGTCCTGAAATGGTTCTTGAGGGGCTGGTCAATGAACAGCTGATTCTGGCAGCAGCACAAAATGCCAACCTGGCATTCAGTGAAACCCAGGCCGCACGCGATATTTATCAGATCCCCCTGTTTCAGGAAAATGGCAAGTTTTCCGAAACCCGTTTCGAGCGGGAGCTGCGTAGCCGGGGTATGACTCCGCAGAGCTACATTCAGGGCCTGCGTCAGGATGTGATCAAAGAGCAGTATCGTAGTGGCTTCGTGGCGACCAATTTCGCGCTTCCTGCGGAGTTGAGCGAACAGCGCCGCCTGGGCGAACAGGTTCGTGATATTCGCTATGTGGCCCTGGATATGAATGCCCTGCGTAGCGAGTTCACCGTGACCAGCGAGGACGTTCAGGCCTACTACGATGAAAACCAGGCAGAGTTCATGCGCCCGGAGGAATTCCGCATCAGCTATGTGAGGCTGGCGGCTGAGGATTATGCGGATCAGGTCTCTGTCAGCGACGAGGACGTGGCGGCAGAGTATCAGGTGCGTCGTTCCATCATGGAAGAATCCGGAGCCGGTGCGGCCCGTAAAGTGGCGCATATTCTGGTGGAAATTAACGGCGACAGGGACCTGCAGCAGGCGCAGGCGCGTGCCAGCGAGGCGGCTCAGGCTATCGCTGCGGGGGCATCTTTTGCTGATGTGGCTGCCGAGTATTCCGACGATCCGGGCTCCGCCAATGCTGGCGGTGATCTGGGTGTGGTCTCCAAAGGCGCGCTGCCTGAAGAGATGGAAGAGGCCATTGCCAGTCTTGAGCCCGGGATGGTTTCCGAGCCGGTTGTCACCGATGCGGGTGTTCACCTGATCAAGGTGTCCGAGGCTGTTCGTGAGCAGGACCTGCCCACACTGGAGGCGCTTAGCGAACAGATTCGTGCTGATCTCAAGCAGGGTCGTGCAGAAACCCTGTTGAATGAAGATGTGGCGCGTCTTGAAGAGCTGCTGTACGAACACAGTGATATGGCTGTTCCGGCCGAACAGGTGGGGGCAGAAGTCCAAACCACCGAATGGGTTGCCTTGTCAGCCCTGCCAGCGCCACTGTCTGCGCCCCAGGTTCAACAGGCACTTAACAGCGATCAGGTGCGTAAGGATCGCCATAACAGTGATCTGATCGAAACGGCGCCGGGTGAGTATCTGGCGGTTCGCATTGCTGAAGAAAAGCCTGCCGAAGCTCTGCCACTGGAGGACGTTGCCGCTGTGATTCGCGAGCGGCTCAAGGCCGAGCTGGCAGCGGACAAGGCCCAGCAATTGTCCGCCCAGGCAGAGGAGCAATTACAGCAAGGGGCAACACTGGATGAGATCGCCTCCCTGTTTGGTAGCGAAATCGAGGAACAGGAAGGGCTTCAGCGCGGTGGCGCCGAGCCGTTCATGGAAGTGGTCAACGGTGCTTTTGCCTTGCCCAAGAGCAATGAAGGTGCTCCTTCCTCCATCGAGCTGACTCGGGTGGGAGATGGTTCCCTGGTTGCTTATCAGGTAACCCGTGTGGAAGACGGTAACGTTGAGCCTCTGTCCGAAGTCCAGCAACAGGCCGCGCTGCTTCAGCTTGGTAATATTGAAGGGCAACGCAGTTTCCGCCAGGTGGTGGCACTGCTGCGCGATGAGGGCGACGTGGACCTCAACCTGGGACGGCTGAGCAGTAACACTGCCGATCAGTAGCCTGACCAGGGCACAAAAAAAAGCTCACCATCGCTGGTGAGCTTTTTTTTGTGCTGAATGATCTGTTTTGGGGTTACTCGCTATCCATTTCGAAAGGCATGGATACGGTGCTTGCCCCGGCATCGACGTAGGTGATTTCACCGGTAATGCCGGAAGCCAGATCAGAGCACAGGAAAGCGGCTACGTTACCCACTTCCTCGATGGTCACATTGCGACGCAAAGGCGCTTTGGCGGCATTGTAGTCCAGCATGCTGCGAAATTTCTTGATACCGGATGCTGCCAGGGTGCGGATGGGGCCGGCAGAAATGCCGTTCACGCGGATGCCATCCGGGCCCATACTGGAAGCCAGATACCGGACAGAGGCTTCCAGGCTGGCCTTGGCCAGACCCATCACGTTGTAGTTCGGCACGGTTTGTCGGGCGGCATGATAGGTCAGGGTCAGCAGGGAACCATTGCGGTTGGCCATCATCTGGCGACCGGCCTTGGCCAGGGCAACGAAGCTGTAGCTGGAAATATCATGGGCGATACGGAAGCCTTCCCGGGTGGCTACGTCGGCAAAGTTGCCATCCAGCTCATTGCCGGGGGCAAAGCCCACCGCATGGATAATGCCATCCAGGCCGTCCCATTGCTTGCCCAGGGAGGTGAACACTGCCTCGATTTCTTCATCGCTTGCCACATCGCAGGGGTAGCACAGGGCTTCGCTACTACCATAGCGTTCGGCCGCTTTCACGACCCGGCTTTTCAGTTTCTCGTTCTGGAAGGTAAAGGCCAGCTCAGCACCCTCGCGATGCATTGCTTCGGCGATACCTGTGGCAATGGAGCGGTCACTGGCGACGCCGACAATCAGGTAGCGTTTGCCTGCTAGAAATCCCATGGTCATCCCTCGTGGTTCTGGTTGTTCCGATTGGTGGCCAACATAACGACTGGGCCAAGTATAGGCAATTAAAGCGGGTTTGACGTCTCTTCACGGGCTGACAAATGCAACGGTGTGTTTCCCGGTGCCTTCCTCAGGCAAAGGCGGCGGACATCAACTTAAGGGTGTAACCGTGTTGCGGCTGGTCGAAAACGGCCTCGGTCTCGCCGTGTTCCACCACTTTGCCATCTTTCATCACCATAACCCGGTGACAGATGGACCGTATGACTTTCAGATCATGGCTGATAAACAGATAGCTGAGATCATGTTTCTTCTGAAGAGACTTCAGTAGCTCGAGAATCTGATATTGGACGCTCCGATCCAGGGCTGACGTGGGCTCATCCAGAATCAGCAGCTCCGGTTCCATGATCAAGGCCCGGGCGATGGCGATACGCTGTCGCTGGCCACCGGAAAACTCGTGGGGGTAACGGGTCTGTGCCGATGCCGGGAGATCCACTTCCTCGAGGATCTGCGCCACCTTCATGTCCCGTTCCTGGCGGGACAGGTTGCTGGCATGTACTGCCAGGCCTTCCGCCACAATCTGGCCCACGGTCATGCGGGGGTTGAGGCTGCCGAACGGGTCCTGAAAGACCACCTGCAGGCGACGGCGCCAGTCACGCATCTGGCGCTGATTCAGGCTATGCAGGTCGTGGCCGTCCATGATGATGCGCCCCTCGCTCCTGATCAGCCTCAGCAGCGCCAGGGCCAGAGTGGACTTGCCCGAACCTGACTCGCCGACAATGCCCAGGGTCTCCCCGCGGCGAAGGTTGAGATCAATACGGTCCACGGCATGGAACAGTGGGGCAGGTGAAAAGAGGCTGCGTCGACGTTCCTTGAAGGTCACGGCGATGTCACTGGCATCGAGCAGGAGAGGGGCGTCATCATTCAGCGGGGGCATCTTTCCCCGCGGCTCCGACTCGATCAAATGACGGGTGTAGGCTTCTTTGGGTGACTGGAGCACCTGAGCGGTGGGCCCGGCCTCTACCTTTTTGCCGTTATGCATAACGACAATATCATCGGCAAAACGGCTGACGACGCCCAGGTCATGGCTAATCAGTAGGATGGAGAGTCCCAGCTCATTCTGAAGGCGTTTGATCAGGGTAAGGATGGTTTCCTGAACCGTCACATCCAGTGCCGTGGTGGGCTCGTCGGCAATCAGAATCTGGGGATCGTTGGCCAGCGCCATGGCGATCATGACACGTTGCCGCTGGCCGCCGCTGAGCTGATGCGGGTAGCGCGCCAGCATCTCGTCGGTGGTGGGCAGCTCAACCTGCCCAAGCAGTTCCAGGCAGCGCTCACGGGCTTTCTGCCGACTCATGCCCTGGTGGACGAACAGGCTTTCACTGATCTGCTTTTCCACCGTGTGTAACGGATTCAGCGCGGTCAGCGGTTCCTGGAAAATAGTGCCGATACGGCCACCACGCAGGGAACGCTTGCGATTCTCGTTGAGACCCAGCAGGTTCTCACCGCCCAACGTCAGCGTCTCGGCTTCCCAGATGGCGCTCTCGGGCAGTAAATCGAGCAAAGACATGGCAGTGAGCGACTTGCCGGAACCGGACTCTCCTACCAGTGCCAGCATGTGGCCTGGCTCGAGATCCAGTGACATATCATCGACAACCCGCTGTTGCCCAAAGCGGATGGTCAGGCCACGTAAGGTCAGCAAGCTCATTGCAGGAACTTCCTCGTGTCGAATGCATCCCGGACGGCCTCACCGATGAAGACCAGCAAGGTCAGCATCAGCGTCAGCGTGGCAAACACACTGATACCGATCCACGGAGCATGCAGGTTGGCCTTGCCCTGGCCGACCAGGCGTCCCAGTGAAGGGGCATCGGGTGGCAGCCCGAAACCGATAAAATCCAGGGAGGTGAGGGTGACCACCGCGCTATTGAGAATGAACGGCAAGAAGGTCAGCGTTGCCACCATGGCATTGGGCAGCATATGGCGAAACATGATGACCGGTGTCCCTACGCCCATGGCTTTGGCGGAACGGACATAGTCCATGTTGCGACAGCGAAGAAACTCCGCCCGTACCAGATCGACCAGTGTCATCCAGGAGAACAGCAGCATGATGGCCAGCAGTGTCCAGAAACTGGGAATCAGGAAGCTGGAAATAATGATGATCAGGAAGAGGGTGGGCATGCTTGACCAGATTTCGATGAAACGCTGCCCGAACAGGTCCAGCTTGCCGCCATAGTAACCCTGGATAGCGCCGACAATGATCCCCACGATGCTCGAGAGGATGGTCAGTATCAGCCCGAACAATACCGAAATACGAAACCCGTAGATCAGACCGGCAAGAATATCGCGGCCCTGATCGTCAGTGCCCAGCCAGTTTTCTGAAGAGGGCGGTGCCGGGGCGGGAACGTCCAGGTCGTAATTGATGGTGTTGTAGCTGAAACGAATGGGAGGCCAAAGCATCCATCCCTTGTCGTTGATCAGGTCCTTGACCACCGGATCCCGGTAGTTGGCTTCGGATTCGAAAAAACCGCCGAACGTGGTTTCCGGATAAACCTTTGCCACCGGCACATAGAACTCACCCTCGTAGCTCACCAGTAATGGCTTCTCATTGGCTACCAGCTCGGCGCCCAGGCTGAGGATAAACAGAAATAGAAATAACCACAGGGACCAGTAGCCACGCCGGTTACTGCGGAATGCCTGCCACTGCCGGGCCCACACGGGATTCGACCAGGCTGGCTTGAGGAACGTGGACAGAGGCATCAATGATCCCTCCGCTCGAAATCAATACGCGGGTCCACCCACATATAGGTCAGATCACTGATCAGTTTCATCACCAGACTGAACAGGGTGAAGATGAAGAGGGTGCCGAACACCACCGGGTAATCCCGACTGATCACCGATTCGAACCCCAGCAGTCCGAGACCGTCCAGCGAGAAGATATATTCGATCAGCAGCACACCGGTGAAAAACATGCTGATAAAGGCCGCCGGAAAGCCGGCGATGATGATCAGCATGGCATTGCGAAACACATGGCCGTAAAGCACCTGTTTTTCGGTAAGTCCCTTGGCACGGGCGGTCTGCACATATTGCTTGCGAATCTCGTCCATGAAGGAATTCTTGGTCAGCATGGAGAGGGTGGCAAAGTTGCCGGCGACGATGGCGATGGTGGGCAGAGTAATGTGCCAGAGATAATCGCCCACCTTGCCCAGCAGGCTCAATTCATCGAAATTATCCGAGGTCAGCCCCCTCAACGGGAACCACTCGAAGTAGGAGCCGCCCGCGAAGAGGACGATCAGCAACAGGCCGAGCAGGAAGCTGGGAATGGCAAAACCGATGATGATGGCAGTGCTGCTCCACACATCGAAGCGGCTGCCGTCCTTCACTGCCTTGCGGATGCCCAGCGGTATGGATACCAGATAGGCGATCACGGTACTCCACAGACCGAGAGAAATGGACACCGGCAGACGCTCCAGGATCAGTTCGGTCACCGAGCGGTCACGGTAATAGGATTCACCAAAATTGCCGGTGAAGTAATTCTTGATCATTAACCAGAAACGCTCGTGGGCGGGCTTGTCGAAGCCGTACATTTTCTCGATGCGCTCCACCAGCTCAGGGGGCAGGCCCTTGGCATTCTGGTAGTTGCCCCCCGTCATGGTGTCGGCGCTGCTGCCGGCAAAACTGCTGCCGGCACCGCCGGTGCCAACCCCCTGGAGTTCGGCCAGTGTCTTTTCAACCGGGCCACCCGGAGCGGCCTGGATAACGACAAAGTTCAGCAGCAGAATACCGAACAGGGTCGGCAGCACTAACAGCAGGCGTTTGCTGATATAGAGTTTCATTTCGCGGTGCTATCCCACCAGGTATCCAGCGAGGTATCGAGTGGGACGTACTTGCCAAACTCCGGGTGTCGCAGCCGCGACTGGTAGGCGATACGGTGCTGATCCGTGTACCAGTTAAGCACACTGTAATAATTCCATTGCAGCACCCGATCCAGGGCCTGGCAGCTGGTAACCAGTGCCTCCCGGCTCGGAGCGGCAATAATCTTGTCTACCAGAGCGTCAACCACCGGGTTCTGGATGCCGATCAGGTTGCGGCTGTCAGTCTGTTTGGCGGCTTCCGAGCTCCAGTATTCTTTCTGCTCGTTACCCGGGGAGCTGGACTGGCCGATACGGCCCACCACCATATCGAACTCAAAGTGCCGAAGGCGTTCCACGTATTGGGCGGAATCAATGGTAACCACATTGGCCTTGATACCGAGGGCCTTCAGATTGCGGGAGAAGGGCAGCACGATCCGTTCAAACGCGGGGGAACCCAGCATGATTTCAAATTGCACCGGGTTACCATCGGGCGTGTACAGGGTGCCTTCACGAAATTGGTAACCGGCGGCTTTCAGCAGCTCCTGCGCCGTGCGCAGGTTTTCCCGGGGCCTGCCTGAACCGTCGCTTTTCGGGGGCTGATATTCCCGGGTAAAGACTTCTTCCGGGAGTTGGTCGCGGTAGGGTTCGAGCAGGGCCAGCTCGGCTTTGGAGGGAAGTCCGGTGGCCGCCATATCGGAGTTTTCAAAGTAGCTCCGGTTACGCTTGTACTGGCCGTAGAAGAGATTGTTGTTGGACCATTCGAAATCAAAGGCATAGCCGATGGCCTTGCGCAACGTCTTGTCCTGAAAAAGCGGTTTGCGCAGATTGAACAGGAAGCCCTGGGCGCCCCAGGGATTATGATGCGTGACGGATTCGGTCTTGATCTCACCCTTGGCGAACGCGGGTCCCTTGTAGGCGGTGGCCCACAGTTTGGAATTGTTTTCGTGGCGCCAGTCGTAGTTGCCGCTTTTGAAGGCTTCCAGTGCCACGTTGGATTCCAGATAGTAATCATAGGTGATGGTGCCGAAGTTATTCCGGCCTTTCATCACGGGAAGGTCCCTGGCCCAGTAATCGTCGCGGCGCTGATAAACGATCTGTTTGCCCGGATCTGCCTTGATAATGCGGTACGGGCCGGACCCCACGGGAATGGCCATGCCGTCCTTGCCGAATTCTTTTTCCTCCCAGATATGCTTGGGAAGAATCGGTAACTGGCCAATGATCAGTGGCAGCTCCTTGTTGACGCTGTCGTTGGCGAAGTGAAAGGTCACGGTAAGCGGGTCCTGCACTTCCACCCGGTCTACTTCCGCATAGTAGTAGCTGTAGAAGGGGCGCCCTTTTTCTAACAGGGTATTGAAGGTCCAGGCCACGTCTTCCGCGCGCACCGGGTGGCCATCCGAGAAAGTGGCCTCTTCGTGCAGGTGGTAGCGGACCCAGCTGCGGTCATCGGGCCATTCGATGGTTTCTGCCAACAGGCCGTATTGGGTGAAAGGTTCATCTTCGCCGCGAACGGTCAGTGAATCGTAAAGGTACGAATTGTCGGTGGCGCCCATGCCGGCGGCAGGCCGTCCCTTGGGCACAAAGGGGTTGAGCGAGTCAAAGCTGCCGACAACGTGCAGGCGCAGCTCGCCGCCCTTGGGGGCATTCGGGTTGGTGTAGTTGAAGTGGGTAAAATCAGCGGGGTAGAGCGGCTCGCCATGCATGGCGATGGCATGCCCCCTGTGAATCTCGGCATTTGCCAGGCCGGTGCAAACACACAGACCAAGAAACAGCCCACGCAGCATTCGCGTGCGAATGGTGCCGTGAATGGCCATATCGACTCCTTGTTATTGTTTCATCCACCAGGTATCGAGACCCAGGCCATAGGGGATTGGTTCCGGGGGCCTGGCGAACTTGTCCCACCAGGCGATCCTGTGATGGCGGATATGATAGTTCAGTACACCGTAGTGCTGGTAGCGTAAACGACGGTCCAGCGCTTTCAAGGCAAGGGTATAGTCGGCTTCGGTATCAGCCGCCAGCGCACGTTTGGCCAGGAAGTCCACCACCGGGTCGGCAATGCCTGCCAGGTTACGGCTGCCGGAAATGTCAGCACTGCTGGACAGGAAATAGTCTTTCAGTTCCGGGCCGGGGTAGTCACGCATGGGAAGCACGAAGAGCACCACGTCGTACTGGAAATTATCCAGTTTTTCCTTGTAGGCCGAGGGGTCGACCTCCCGATAGTCGGCATCGATTCCCACGCGTTTCAGGTTGCGAAACCAGGGGGCCAGAATGCGGTAGATGCCGGGATTGTGGTAGTTGAGAACCGTAAAACGCAGCGGTTTGCCGGCATCATTCACCAGTCGGTTACCTTGCAGCTGCCAGCCGCTCTCTTTCAGCAAGGCCAGCGCTTCACGCATGCGGTTGCGAATCTGGCCGCTACCATCATTGACCGGAGGGGTAATGTCTGCGGAAAAGTAGTCCGCCGGCAGCGTCTTGCGGAAGTCCTCCAGCAAGGCCTGCTCTTCGGCGCTGGCCGGAATATCGGCAGAGTAGGGGCTATTGGGAAACCAGCTCACCGTGCGTGTGTAGGCATCGGCAAACAGGTTGCGGTTGGACCATTCAAAGTCGAACAACAGGGCGGCAGCTTCACGGACATTGGGGTCGTCAAAGGGGGCCCGCCGAGTGTTGAAGAAGAAGGCCTGCACCGGTCGAGGCACGCTGTGGGGAATTTCCGCCCGTTTCACTCTGCCATCCTTCATGGCCGCAAAGTCGAAGGCAGTGGACCAGCGTTTTGAGCTGTAGGTGTAGTGAAGGTCATAGGCACCGGATTTGAAGGCTTCGAATCCCACATCCGCATCCCGATAGAATTCGAATACCACTTGGTCAAAGTTGTACCGTCCCCGGTTCACCGGCAGGTCTTTGGCCCAGTAATCCGCCACCCTCTGGAATGTGACCTGCTTGCCGCCCTGAACGTCGGCAACCCGGTAGGGCCCACTGCTCACCGGCGCTTCCAGGGTAGACCGTTCAAAATCATGGGTCTGCCAATAATGGCGGGGCAGGATCGAGATGGCTCCCACCAGCAGAGGCAGGTCGCGGCGGCCCTCGGTAAAGGTGAACCTGACCGTGCGTTCGTCCAAGGCTTCAACGCTGGCCACATCCGCCAGGCGAAGACTGTATTCGGGGTGACCCTTTTCGCGCAGGATATTGAAGGTGAATACCACATCGTCAGCACGGATCGGCTCACCATCATGGAAACGGGCCTGGTCACGGAGGCGGAATACGCACCAGCTCCGGTCCTCGGGGTATTCCAGCCACTCAGCGATCAGACCGTAGGCGGCACCGGCTTCATCGCCCAGGGAGTTATGTGGCTGGCTGCCCATCAGCAGGCTGTCCGCCAATTCGGTCACCCCGTACATCTGCATGCCGGGGGTGTCCGCAGGGCTGCGACCCTTGAGGATATAGGGATTGAGGCTGTCGAAGGTGCCGTTGCCGAACAGGGTGATGGAGCCCCCTTTCGGGGCGTCGGGATTCACGTAGTCGAAATGGCTGAAATCGGCGGGATACTTCAGGTCCCCGAAGGGATGATAGCCGTGGCTGCGGGTTACCTCGGCGTGGCAGACCACGCCGAGGAACAGGGCCACAAGGGCAAGGAAGGGTCTAGAACGTTTTGCGAATATCAACGTAGAGTGTCAGCCGTTGCCCGGGTTGAATGTAACGATTGCTGGCAACGCGGTCGTTCCAGCTCTTGATGTCATTGACCGATACATTAAAACGGTCTGCGATGGCATACAAGGAGTCACCATTGCGAACAGCGTAGCGCAGCTTGCGGACCATCTTGTCGTTTTCCGGTGGAACGGCGCTGGCGGCCTGGCGGGATTCGCTCCACACAGCCAGGGACTGGCCGATACGCAAGCTGTCGCCGGGAGCCATGTTGTTCCACTTGGCCAGCTCTTTTACGCCCACGTTATAACGTCTGGAGATATCCCAGAGGGTATCCCCGGACTGTACCGTGTAATTGATCCGTTGCCGGCCTTTGCGCTCCCGGGACTGGTTGGCAGTCAAGCGCGCCTCTTCACTCAGGCTGTAGTCGTCATCACCGGAAGAGGGGCCCGGAATCAGCAAGGTTCGCCCGGCGATGATGGTGTTGCCGTTGAGTTTGTTGATGCTGCGCAGTACCTGGGGGGTGGTGCGGTGTTTGCGGGCAATGGCGCCCAGGTTGTCACCGGGACGAATTTCATAGCGAGCCCAGCGCATACGCTGATCTTTCGGTAATTCGGCCAGGCCAGTCAGAAAGCGTTCCTCCCGGTCTGCCGGGACCAGAAGCCGGTGAGGGCCATCCGGGGAGGTGGCCCAACGATTGTAGGCCGGATTCAGCAGGTAGAGTTCTTCCACGGAAATATCAGCCAGTCGCGCAGCCTGAGCCAGATCAATCTGGCCGCCCGTATCCACGGTGCTGAAGTAGGCCTCGTTGCGGATCGGGTGCAGGGTCACGCCGTAGCTGTCCGGGTCCTGAACGATCTGGGCAATGGCCAGAAGCTTGGGAACGTAGGCGGTGGTTTCCCGTGGCAGGCTCAGGTTCCAGAAATCCGTTGGTTTGCCGGCTTCTTCGTTGCGGCGAATGGCCCTGGATACCGTACCGCCGCCGGCATTGTAGGAGGCCAGCGCCAGCAACCAGTCACCCTCAAATCGGTCGGACAGCTGCTGAAGGTAATCCAGTGCGGCATTGGTGGACTTGAGAATGTCCCGTCGCTGGTCCTGCCACCAGGTACGCTTCATGCCGAAGTAGTCGCCAGTGGAAGGAATAAACTGCCAGGGCCCGGCGGCACGACCATGGGAATAGGCGAAAGGGTCGAAAGCGCTTTCCACGATAGGCAGTAATGCCAGCTCGAGAGGCATATCGCGGGCTTCGGCTTGCTCGATGATGTAATGCAGGTAGCGTTCGGAGCGGGTGGTGACGCGGGTGAAATACTGCGGGTGGCGGGCGTACCAGTCTCGTTGTACGCGGATACGATCGTTTTCTATCGACAGATCAAGGCCATAACCCTGTCGAAGCCTAACCCATATATCATTGTTTTCCTGCGTTTTTTCCTTTTTTCTCTCCAGAGGAGAGGGTTCTGTCATGCCGTTGGCGAGATTGACATCGTCCACCGAAGGCTCGGCGGCTGGCATGGGCGGGAGTTCATCCAGTGACTGTTTCGAGGCACAACCACTGAGGACTCCCAGGCCCACACAAAGGGCGAGAGTAATAATTCTTTTCATAAATATAACGACAGCAAAATATTTCAATCATTCTAGGGGCAGGGAAAGGGGCGCCACAAGCCGTGTCGGTCAAAAGTTGTCTTTCCAGCGACGCAAGGTGGCAAAACACTGCATATCACTGTTGCCAGCCCCGGGTTCCCGTGCCTCACAGGCATGCTTGAGGGCCGGTTCATGGGCACGCAGGAAAGGGTTGCTGCGTGCCTCTTCGGCAAGCGTCGATGGCAGGGTGATTTGCCCGGCGTCACGGGCCTCTTTTACGGCCTCAAGCCGTTGGGTCACTGCCGTGTCATCCGGCGTCACTGCGGCTGCAAAGGTGAGGTTGGCGAGGGTGTATTCGTGGGTGCAGTACACCAGGGTGGAGGCGGGCAGGCTGGCCAGACGTTGCAGTGAGCCATACATCTGCTCTGGAGTGCCCTCGAAAAGGCGACCACATCCCCCGGCGAACAGGGTGTCGCCGCAAAAAAGCCAGTTCAGGTCAGCATTGTGGAAGGCGATATGTCCAAGGGTATGGCCGGGGACTTCCATGACTCTCAAGCTGATGTCGAGTCCGGCGGGTTGAATGACATCGCCTTCAGCCAGTGGGTGGGTCATTGCGGGGATGGTTTCCCTGGCAGGCCCATACACGGGGATCTCCCGTTGCTTGAGCAGAGCCGGAATGCCGCCCACATGGTCCGGGTGATGATGGGTAATCAGAATACTGGTGAGTTGCAGACCGTTTTCCTGCAGGAACTGCTCCACCGGTTCTGCATCGCCAGGGTCCACGACCACGCAGCGGTCTTCCTGGCGAATGGCCCAGATGTAATTGTCTCTGAATGCGGGGATGGCAGTAGGGCTGGGCAACATGTCGTGCTACGCTCCTGATAAAACGGCAATCTTTTGTGGGAGTCATTGTCCGTCATGCAGCTGCCTCCACTCAACCGTATTTCCTATAACGCCTCTTCCCCGGAGCTGGGGCGCAATTTTGATAACTGGCTGGACAGTGAGCCCGGTCAGGCCTTGCTTGCAGCGGAGCGTGAAATGCTCGGTGAATGGTTGCGCAGTCAGGCGGGCCAGCGAGCGGTCGCCCTGTACAGCGGCACGGGGAGAGATTTGCTGGCGGAAAGCCCGCTGCCCTGGCAAACCAGTATTTCCACAGAGGGTTTTGGCGGCACCCGGGTTCAGGCCCGTTTGGAGTTGTTACCCTTGGCGAAGGCCAGTGTGGATCTGCTTCTGCTGCACCATGTCATGGATTTCAGCCAGGACCCCCATCAGGTACTACGGGAAGCAACGCGCAGTATCGCCCCGGGCGGCAAGGTGGCCATCATCGGCTTCCATCCGGTCAGCTTGATGGGGCTGGCACGCTGGTTTTTCTGGCGGAAACGGCCGGGCTGGTCCGGGCGGTTTTATCGCCCCAATCGTCTTACCGACTGGTTGCAGGTATTGGGATTTGAGGTCGATGGTATGGCCAGCGGCTTCTATACTATGCCGCTTTCCGGTCGCGGCCGTGAGCGTCTGCGGCTGCTGGAATGGTTGGGTAGCCTGCTTTGGCCTCGCCATGGCAATACCTATCTGCTGGTTGCCCGCAAGCGGGCCGGTATGGCCAAGCTATTGCCCAACCGGCAAAAAAGGGTGCCGCGAAATACCGTTGTCCCGGTACCGGTTGCCCGCTGGGGGCAGCAAAACAAGGAGTCCTGATTCATTGAAGCAAGTGATGATATTTACCGACGGCGCCTGCCGCGGCAATCCCGGCCCCGGTGGCTGGGGCGCCGTGCTGCGTTATGGCAGTACCGAAAAGACCCTTTCCGGTGGGGAGCCTGATACCACCAACAACCGGATGGAACTGATGGCGGCGATCATGGCCCTGGAGGCC
This sequence comes from Alcanivorax sp. HI0007, assembly GCF_001635525.1. NCBI lineage: Bacteria > Pseudomonadati > Pseudomonadota > Gammaproteobacteria > Oceanospirillales > Alcanivoracaceae > Alcanivorax > Alcanivorax sp. HI0007. The sequence goes on along the minus strand of NZ_LWEJ01000055.1, from coordinate 18,863 downwards.
CTGACGCAGTCCTGTGAGGTGGTGCTGACCACCGATTCCCGCTATGTCATGGATGGCATCACGCAGTGGATGGCCAACTGGAAAAAGCGGGGCTGGAAAACGGCGTCGAAACAGCCGGTAAAGAATGCGGATTTATGGCGGCGTCTGGATGCGGCCTGCAGCAAGCACACCATTGAATGGCAATGGGTGAAGGGGCACAGCGGTCACCCCGAGAATGAAAAAGCCGATGCGCTTGCCAATCGTGGCATCGATGAACTTCTCCAGAAAAAAGGAATGCCAAGCTGATGCGTCAGGTAGTACTGGATACGGAAACAACGGGTCTTGAACCCAACGATGGCCACCGGGTGATCGAAATTGGCTGTGTGGAAGTGGTCAACAGACGTCTGACCGGCAATAGCCTGCATTTGTATCTCAATCCCCAGCGAGAGATTGATGAGGGCGCCCTGGCGGTCCACGGGATCAGCACTGAATTTCTCGCGGACAAGCCGACGTTCGACAAGGTGGTGGATGAGTTTCTGGCTTTTGTGGACGGTTCGGAACTGGTGATCCATAACGCGCCGTTCGATGTGGGCTTCCTGAACCATGAGTTACGTCGCCTGGGCAGCCGTTATGGCACCATCGAGCAACGCTGTGGTGTCCTCGATACCCTGGTGATGGCACGCCAGAAACACCCTGGCCAGAAAAACAACCTGGATGCGCTGTGCCGGCGCTATGGGGTCGAGAACAGCCATCGCGAGTTGCACGGTGCCTTGCTGGATGCGGAGATTCTCGCCGACGTGTATCTGGCCATGACCGGCGGCCAGACCCGCTTGTCACTGGATGGTAGTGACGGTGCCAGCCAGGGCGGGGAAATGGCTGCTGAGGCGATTCGCCGCCTGGATGGTCAGCGCCCCGGGCTGAAGGTTGTACGAGCCTCTGACCAGGAGCTGCAACGGCATCGCGACAAGCTGGCCGCCATTGCCGACAGCAATGGTGAAACCACGTTGTGGGACCGCCAGAAGGAAGAAAGCCCGCTTCATTAAGCGGGCTTTCCGGGGTCAGTGACTCTTGTTCGGTGACAGCTGGAACTCGCTCACATCGTGGTGTTCGATCCACTCATTCTCGTAGAGGTAATCCGTGGCCGGCCCCAGTGCCATCATGGACATCAGTAAGCCGGTAATCGACATGACGATGGTGTAGGGCAGGGCCATGACCACCATTCGTCCGTAAGAGAGCCGCACAAGGGGAGCCAGCGCCGAGGTGAGCAGGAACAGGAATGCGGCCTGGCCATTGGGGGTGGCCACCGAAGGAATGTTGGTGCCGGTGTTGATTGCCACCGCCAGCAGGTCAAAAGTGTCCCGGTCGATCTCGCCTTTCAACAGTGCCTGGCCAACCTCATCCACATAGACCGTGGCCACGAAAACGTTGTCGGAAACCGCCGAAAGCACCCCGTTCGCCACATAGAATGCCGGCCCCTGGATCTGCTTCTCCAGACTCAGCACATACTCAATGACCGGGGCAAAGAGCTGTTGGTCTGCAATAACCGCCACCACGGCGAAAAAGACCGTCAGCAGGGCGGTGAACGGGAGAGCCTCCTCAAAAGCGGCGCCCAGTCGGTGTTCCTCAATGATGCCGGTAAACGAGGTAGCGAGAATAATCACCGTCAGGCCCACCAGCCCCACGGAGGCGGCATGGGTGGCCAGGCCGACCACCAGCCACACGGCGGTGAGCGCCTGTATGACCAGCGCAGCCCGATTTTGTACGGTGCGTTTGCGGTCCTGCTCCAGCGCGTACTGGCGCATAATGCCGCGCACCTTTTCAGGAATGTCCTCGCCGTAGCCGAAGCTGCCGCTGATTTCCAGGAAGACACAGGTCAGCAGGCCCATTACCAGGACAGGCAGGGTAATCGGCGCCATGCGCAGGAAAAACTCACCAAATTCCCAGCCGGCCTTGTTGGCGATAAGCAGGTTCTGGGGTTCGCCGACCAGGGTGCAGACTCCACCAAGGGCAGTGCCTACTGCAGCATGCATCAGCAGGCTGCGCAGGAAGGCCCGGAAGCGGCGCAGGTCTTCCCGGTGCAGGTCTTCGACGCTGGTATCGTCGCCATGATCATGCTTCTGCTGAAAGGTCTTGCCGGAAGCCACTTTGTGGTAGATCCCGTAGAAGCCGGTACACACCGCGATGACCACGGCGGTGACGGTGAGCGCATCCAGAAACGCGGAGAGGACGGCCGCCGCGACACAGAACAGCAGGCTCAGGCGAACCTTGGACTTCACCCCCAGAAGGATGCGAGTAAAGAGGAACAGAAGCAGATCCTTGAGGAAGAAAATCCCCGCCACCATGAAAATCAGCAGCAGCATGACTTCCAGGTTGCTTTCTACCTTGTGCAGCACGGTCTCAGCGGAAGTCAGCCCGATCAGCACTGCCTCAATGGCAAGCAGCCCGCCCGGCTGGAGCGGGTAGCACTTGAGGGCCATGGCCAGGGTGAAGATAAACTCGGCCAGCAGCAGCCAGCCTGCGACAACGGGGCCCAGTGTCAGAAAAATCAGCGGATTGACGGCCAGAAAGGCAATGATGGTGTATTTGTACCAGGCAGGGGCTTGCCCAAGGAAATTGTGCAGAAAGGCACGGCCAAGCGTGGCGGACATGGCGAAATCCTGTGCGAGGGATGAACGGAGTCGAGGCGGCCGCAATCATACGGATTTGCTGTGCCCCGGTACAGTGCAGAAAGGCAAGAAGTGGCCAGGACCATGGTCGGGATTGACAGGGTTATGGCGGGATTCGGGTTAGGGGCCGATTAAGTGCCGTTTCCAGAGTGTGGCCAGGTTAACAAATAGCCAATAAATCAGTTGCTTACAAATGAAAGTTGACGCATTGTTTGATGACGTGCAAAAGTTGATGCGCCTTTCGCGGTGGGTGTCGAAAGTGGGCTTCAGGCCTTTTCGGCCCGCCTTATTGGTAGATTCTGCCCACGCTGAACAGAGTCAATTGCGATGACTCTGTTGATGGGGAAGGGGCCTTTTTCTTGTCTGCCAAGTGGGTTTAAACCCTATGTCGACACTTCTATGATGAGAAATGCGGCGTATGCGGGGGTTGCACGGCGTACGACCGATGATAATAACAGTTGGGTGCTTGCGGAGAGTCCATGGTCGCCATAACGAATACCACCTCCCTGACTTTTCTCAAGGAAGCGATTGACGCCACCCTGACGGAAGCGGAAACCAGCCTGGAGGCGTTTTCCGACGATCCCTCCCGTCAGGAGGAGCTGGCACGGTGTGCCGAAGACTTCCAGCAATTACGGGGTATCTGCCAGGTGGTTGAGCTGCCTGCAGCGGCGCTGATGAGTGAAGAAATGGCACTCGCCGCCCGGGAGCTGCGTGAAAAGCAGTCTGATGCCCGCGTTCAGGCCCTCAGTAATGCCATTGTCCTGCTGACCCGCTATTTCGATTACGTGCAACTCAAGAACCGCACGCTGCCGGCATTGCTGATCGGCGGTATCAATGAATTACGTCGCGCTGGTGGCAAAGCACTGATTCAGGAAAGCCATTTTTTCAGTGCCAATCTGTCTCGCCCGCGCACACCGCCCGCCCCCGAGAGTGATTTGCCCCGCGCCGAACTGCCGGCCCTGGCCCGGCGCCTGCGGCATATGTATCAAACCGGGTTGTTAGGCGTACTCCGGGACCTGAATCCCTCGGTCAACCTGCGTCTGATGGGCCGCGCCATGGTGCGCCTGGATCGCGCTGCCGGCGACTGTGGCCTGAGTCGTTTCCTGTGGATTGGCCAGGCGGTGATTACGGCCATGGTGGCGGACGACATGGCCATCACCCCGGCCAGGAAGGCCTTGCTCTCCCAGTTCGACAGGCAATTGAAGAAGCTGGTTTACGGTGGCGATCAGGCGCTCAGCGAAGAAGCGCCGCTTTTGATGATCAAGGAAAGCCTCTACTTGGTGTCCCTGTCTTCTCTGAATTCCGGGGTTGTCGGGCAAGTGAAGCAGGCGTTTGCCCTGGACAGCGATGTGTCCGATGCCATCCTGCAGCGTGAATTGGCGTTGATGACCGGAGCCAGTGGTTCGGTGATCCGGTCGGTTGCCAGTGCCATGCGTGATGAAATCAGTGAACTCAAGGAAAGCCTGGATATGGCATCCCAGGGTGTGGCAGATACCAATTACCAGTCTGTGGCCGCCAGCCTTAATCGCCTCGGCAGTACCCTGGCCATGATCGGCAAGGATGATGAGGCCGGTGTCATCAAACAACAGGCCACCAAGGTCAATGACTGGCAGGCGGACCAGAATGTGGAGAGCGACGCTTTTCACTCGCTGGTGGATGACCTGCTGATGGTGGAGAACGTTGCCGCCAATCTCGAGCGCAGTATCAGCCCGGAAGATGATATCCACCGTGGCAGCAACAACAGCGGCATTTCCCTCTATCAGCTGGACGATGCCCGGATGACCGTGGTGGGGGAGTGTCGCGCCGGCCTGGCCCTGGCAAAACGCTCCATCAGCTCGTTCATGGATAACAACTGGGATGCCATGCACCTTTCCAATCTTCCGGGTACCTTCGCATCCATTGCCGGGGGGCTGATGTTCCTGGAGCTGCAGCGGGCCCGTGGTGTGACGCAGGCCTGTCATCAATATATTGTTCACCAGCTCATCGAGGGGGGCACGCCTCCTACGAGAGAGAACATGGAAACCCTCGCGGACGCTCTGACCGGAGTCGATTACTACCTGGAAAGCATGGAAGAGCAGAAGCCTATTGGTGACGGCGTGCTTGAAGTGGCCGAAGAAAGCATGAAAGCGCTGGGTTACCCGGTTGCCAAAGTGGCCTGATGCCCATGATTGATCTGTCCAGCCCCGAACCGAAGCACGCCGAGCACGCACGCTGCTATGTGATTCATGAACAGAATATCCTGATTGCTGCGGATCCGTGGCAATTACCGGTCTTACCGGCGTACATGCTGCGTCAGCATCCGCATTACTATTATCTTGGCCTCCTTAATGGTGAGCCCTGCTACGTCTGTGAGCTGAGCAACCACGAGCTCGACGACGGCTCCCTGCAACCGGTGCCGTTGCGGCGACTGATCGCCGGTGGGCTCGATGAAGCCGGGTTTACCATGGTCAGTCGGGCCCTGCAGTTCTTGAGTTGGCAGAAAAATCACAGGTTCTGCAGTCGTTGTGGTTCGCCCACCGAGCCCCATCACCGTGATCTGGCAATGACGTGCCCGGCCTGTGGCTATTTTCAGTACCCGAGAATCACGCCTTGCATCATTGCGCTGGTGACGCGCGGGGAACATGCCCTGTTGGGGCGTTCGACACGCTTCCCGGAGGGCATGTATTCCTGTTTGGCCGGTTTCATGGAAGCCGGGGAGTCCGCTGAACAGGCTCTGGCCCGGGAAGTCCGGGAAGAGAGCGGTATCGAGGTGACCAACCTGCAATATCTGAGCAGTCAGTCCTGGCCGTTTCCTCACTCCCTCATGTTGGGATTCCATGCGGATTATGCCGGCGGGGAAATCTGCATTGATGATGACGAAATTGTCGCGGCGGACTGGTTCCACTACCAGTCATTGCCGATGATACCGCCCCCGGGCAGTATTGCCCGGACACTGATTGACCATTGGGTAGCGCGCTTCCAATAAGGGATAGAATCAATGAATTACACACTCGCGCCTCTGGTAATATTTATTTTCAGCCTGGTGTTCGTATTGCTGGGCGCCTGGGTGCTGCTGCGACAGCAATGGCTGCTGCAATGGCTCAAAGGCACAGCCGGCCTGCTAATGGTGGGGCTGGCCATTTACCTCAGCCTGTTTGCCCTGAATATCTACGGTTATCGGGAATACGCCCAGGAAGTCTCCGTAGCCACAGTGAGCTTCCGCCAGTCAGGTGATCAATCCTTTATCGCCACCGTGACCCGCACGGACGGAACCACCGAAGATTTCCGCCTGAAAGGCGATCAATGGCAACTGGATGCCCGCATTATCAAGTGGAAGATGCCATTCAGCCTGCTGGGCCTGCAGCCGGGCTATCAACTGGATCGCATCTCAGGCAGATACTATGCCCTGGAGGATGAACGCTCCCGTGATCGAACCGTCTACAGTCTCCATCGTGACCCGGTGGGCATTGATGTCTGGGAAATGGCGCGAGAGGGCTGGAGCCTGCTGGTCGATGCCAGCTATGGCAGTGCCGCCTATTTGCCCATGGCTGAAGGGGCCTTGTTTGAGGTCAATGCAGGCCCCACTGGATTGGTCGCTCGCCCCATGAACGGCAGTGCCCAGCAGGCCATCTCCGGCTGGGATTGAGGTTTTCCGTCACCACAGGCCCTCCCTGTGGTGACTGCCATACCCCATTGGGGCTCTGTTAGGTAGAATCACCCCACTTCTTTTCATCTGTCGATATTGGGCAGGTGCCAATCCCACGGACAAGCAGGTAACCAGTGATCGCGTTTTTATCCGAATACGGCATGTTTCTGGCCAAGGTTGCCACCCTGGTGGTGGCAATCTTGTTTGTGATCGGCGGCATCGCCGCCACCGCGTCCCGTGGCCGGCAAAAGGCCGGCCAGGACGGGGAGCTGAAGGTGCGTCACCTCAATGAGGAATTCGAGGACCTGAAGGATTCCCTGGAGGCAGAGATTCTCCCCGAGGCCCAGCGCAAGAAAGCGCACAAGGCAAAGCGCAAACAAGAGAAACTGGAGGCCAAGCAGAAGAAAAAGGCCGGAACGGAAGACAAGGTGGAGCCGCGTCTGTTTGTACTGGATTTTGATGGCGATGTGCAGGCCAGTGCGGTGGATCATCTGCGACGTGAAATCAGTGCAGTGCTGCAGGTTGCGACCCAGAATGATGAGGTGCTGGTACGGCTGCAGAGCCCGGGTGGGCTGGTACACAGCTATGGATTGGCCGCGTCGCAATTACGCCGTATCCGCAATAGTGGCATCAAACTGACGGTCACCGTTGACGAGGTGGCTGCCAGTGGCGGTTACATGATGGCCTGCATTGCTGACCGCATTGTCGCTGCGCCATTCGCCGTCATCGGTTCCATTGGCGTGGTTGCCCAGATTCCCAACTTCCACCGGTTGTTGAAGAAAAACGATATCGACGTGGAGTTGATGACCGCTGGTGAATACAAGCGGACCATGACCATGCTGGGGGAAAATACCGAAAAAGGCCGAGCCAAGTTCCAGGAAGAACTGGAAGAGACCCACCAGCTGTTCAAGTCCTTTGTCCGCGATAACCGCCGTGGTCTGGATCTGGACAAGGTGGCCACCGGCGAGCACTGGTTCGGCTCTCAGGCCAAGGAGCTGGGCCTGGTCGATGAGATCATGACCAGTGATGAATTGTTGCAACTGCGGCAGAGTTCCCATGCACTCTATCAGGTACAGTGGGAAGCCAAGCGCAAGCTGGGAGAGCGACTTGGATTCTCCCTGGAGAGCAGCCTGCAGCGTGCTGTGGAGAAATTCTGGCACCGTGGCAGTCAGCGCCAGATTCATTAACGCTTAGCCTTAGCGAGTTATCCCGTGTTGTAGGGGCGTCGCTGGCGCCGCGATAACCCGACAGTCACGAGAGACGAGCAGCGAGTTTCGAAAACCAAAACCCGGAAGTCGGAAAAGTCAGGTTTTCGCTGCTCGCTCCCCCGTCTCTCGCAACGCAAAGGAGTCGACCATGAGTTTCCAAGCCCTGCTGACCCGCGAAACCGAGAACGGCTATGAAAACGCGGTTGAAGAACGCGAACTGGCCGATCTTGGGGAGGAGGGTGTGCTGGTGCGGGTGCACTGGTCATCCCTGAACTACAAGGATGCCCTCTCCGCCACCGGCAACAAGGGCGTCACCCGCCAGTTCCCTCACACGCCGGGGATTGACGCGGTGGGTGTGGTGGAGGAAACCTCTGACGGCCCGTTCAGTGTGGGGGATGCCGTAATCTGCACCGGTTATGACCTGGGCATGAATACGGATGGAGGTTACGGCCAGTATATCCGTGTACCGGCCGAATGGTTGGTTCCTTTGCCCGAAGGTCTGGCTCCCCGTGATGCCATGGTGCTGGGCACCGCTGGACTGACCGCAGCCCTGTGCGTGGAATCCTTGCTCGATACCGGCCTCAATCCGGATCAGGGCCCGGTGTTGGTAACCGGTGCCACCGGTGGTGTGGGGAGCATCACTGTGGCCATCCTGGCCAAGCTGGGCTTTTCCGTCAGCGCCGTCAGCGGCAAACAGGCATCCCATCAGTGGCTTCAGTCCCTGGGCGCCAGTGAGGTGATTGACCGCGACCGTTTTCTGGAAAATACCGGCAAGCCCATGCTCAAAGAACAATGGGCCGGGGCCGTGGATTGTGCCGGTGGTGACATGCTGACCACGGCACTGAAAAGCCTGAAGTATGGTGGCTCTGCCGCCTGCTGTGGTCTGGCGGCGTCCCCCAAGCTGGAAATGACCGTATTACCGTTTATCCTGCGCGGCGTGAACCTGCTGGGTGTGGACAGTGTTGAGCTGCCCTGCGAGATAAAGCAGCAGATGTGGCAGTTGCTTGCGGACGAATGGATGCCCGCGGATCTGGCCTTGCTGGAAGCGGATGAGGTAGCGCTTGATGGCGTCAATGCCTGGGTGGAAAAAATCCTTCAGGGCGGTGTTCAGGGGCGAGTCGTGGTGCGGTTGCCTTGATTCATTGATGTGGTGCCAGTGAAAGTAAAAAAGCGCGAATTACCGCGCTTTTTTATTTGTCTGACGAAATCTGCTCACGCATTCTATGGGTAACAGAACACAGGGGCATAGGCCGCAATGAGTGACAACAACTGGCTGAAAATTGCACTTCAGTTGACCGGAAACGGGGGCGCACAGCCACTGGACCCCCAGCAGCAACTGGCTGACACCACGGGTTACTGGGTTCACCTGGATTATACCCGGGAAGAGAGCGAGCAGTGGCTGCAGAACGAAGCCGTTCCCCAAGCCGTCATAGATGCCCTGACCGCCGCGGAAACCCGTCCCCGGGCATCGGAAGTCGCCGGGGGGGTGTTGGTGTATCTGCGGGGTGTGAATCTTAACCCGGGGGCACGGCCGGAGGACATGATTGCTTTGCGCATGTGGGTGTCACCGGGAGGATTGATCAGCACACAGAAGCGCACCTTGCTCAGTGTCGAGGCGGTCCGGAAGACTCTGGACAGTCAGCAAGGGCCGGAATCCATTAGTGCGCTGGTGGCAGAGTTGATCGACCAACTTATCTGGCGAATGGAAGAGGTCATTGAGAATCTTGAGCTGGAGGTGGAGGCCTGTGCCCAGCAGCTGGAGGAATCGCCCACCGCCAGCCTGACGTCACATTTGAGTTTGCTGCGTCGCCGGGCGATTACCCTGCGGCGATACCTGGCGCCACAGCGGGAAGCTCTGATCAAGCTGCAGAACGAAAGTCTCTTTGCGGCAGCCGATACCCTGTTGATCCGTGAAGCCACGGACAGGCTGCAGCGCTTGCTGGAAGATCTGGATGCGGCAAGAGAGCATGCCACGCTGCTTCAGGAAGAAGTGTTCTCGGTACAGAACGAGGCGATCAATGATCGCATGTATCTGTTGGCAATTATTTCGGCTTTATTTTTGCCGTTGGGGTTTCTCACCGGTCTGTTCGGCATCAACGTGGGCGGTTTGCCCGGTGTCGAGGATCCAAATGCGTTCTGGTGGTTCTGTTCCGGTGTCGCAGTGATTGCCCTTGGAGTGGGTGTCTGGATGCGAAAACGCCGCTGGTTGTAACCAGCGGCGTTTCAGAATCTACCGTCAGAGCCTGATCAGGCACGTCGATAAATTGGTCTCGGGTCGTTCACGTCTGCCTGGTAGGTGACGCTGAAGTCCTTGAGGCCTTGTAGTGCTTCTTCAATATTACGATCTGCACGAACCTCGAAGGCATTGAATCCGCAACGGGTCATGTAGAACAACTGGTCACGGAGTACGTCGCCAGTGGCGCGCACCTCACCGTCAAATTTGTAGCGGGTACGCAGCTCCCGGGCGTAGGAGTAGCCGCGTCCGTCCTTGAAGGCAGGGAAGTGGATTGCCACCAGCGGCAAAGCGGCAAGGTCGTCTTCAAGATCTTTCGGCTCCTCGCCGGGGGCCAGCCAAACCGCCACGTCGCCACGGGCGATCAGGGCTTCGCGATTTTCCTGCCAGTAGGCCAGCGGCACAATGATCTTGCCCTGTGCCGGGACGCCATTTTCCAGCGCATCTGTTTCCAGACGCTGCCACTGGTTGTCCACGATGGCGCCATCGATGATCAGCTTACCCATAGATGCGCTCCTTGAATGGTTCCATGCCAATCCGCTCGTAGGTGTCGATGAACGGCTCGTTTTCGAGGCGTTTTTCCACGTAGAGCTTGATGATGTTTTCTACCACATCGGTGATCTGGTCAGACTCGAAGGACGGGCCCAGTTTCTCACCCACCCGGGATTCCCTGTCACCACGACCGCCCAGGGTGATCTGGTAAAACTCCTTGCCTTTCTTGTCCACGCCGAGAATGCCGATGTGGCCAATGTGGTGATGACCACAGGCGTTCATACAGCCGGAGATGTTCAGGTCAATGGGGCCGAGATCGTGAACATAATCCATATTGTCGAAGCGGCGCTGGATGGATTCCGCCACTGGAATGGATTTGGCGTTGGCCAGGGCGCACAGATCGCCGCCGGGGCAGGCGACGATATCGGTGATCAGACCCAGGTTGGGGGTGGCGAAACCCAGGGCATCCAGGGCTTTCCACAGGTCGTAGAGATCCGAGGCAGCCACATCCGCCAGCACCATGTTCTGCTGATGGCTGTTACGCAGCACGCCGAAGCTGTACTGGTCTGCCAGGTCGGCGACGGCTTCCAGCTGCTCATCGCTGATATCGCCGGGAATCCGACCGGTTTTCTTCAGGGTCAGGGTCACCGCACGGTAACCGGCCTGTTTGTGAGCACGGGTGTTGGTGTGATACCAACGATTGAATGCCTTGTCTTCGGCCAGTTTGCTGTCCAGGGCTGCAGTGTCCACTGCCTGGTAGGCCGGAGCGGTAAAGCAGGACTGGATGCGCTCCACTTCTTCCCGGGTCAGCGTCATGGGGCCATCTTTCAGCTCGGCGAACTCCTGCTCTACCAGTTCCCGATACTTGTCGGCACCCAGGGCCTTCACCAGGATCTTGATGCGCGCCTTGTACTTGTTGTCCCGGTTACCGTACTTGTTGTACACCCGCAGGATGGACTCCAGGTAGGGCAGCAGATCCTGCCAGGGAACAAACTCGCCGATCAGCGAGCCCGTCATCGGGGTACGGCCCAGGCCACCACCTGCCCAAACCTGGAAGCCGGTCTCTCCGTCGGCACCGTGAACCAGTTGGACACCGATGTCGTGAACGCCAATCAGGGCCGGGTCCGCATCGGGCACCGCATTCACGGCAATCTTGAACTTCCGTGGCAGGTAGGCGAACTCCGGATTGAACGTGGACCACTGGCGAATGATTTCACACCAGGGGCGAGGATCTTCAATTTCCTTCGGGTTCACACCGGCGAATTCATCGGTGGTGATGTTTCGGATACAGTTGCCGCTGGTTTGGATGGCGTGCATCTGCACCTCGGCCAGCTCGGCCAGAATGTCCGGCACTTCCTCTACGGACGGCCAGTTCAGCTGAATGTTCTGACGGGTGCTGACGTGGCAGAAGCCCTTGTCATAGGTGCGCACAATATGAGCCAGACGGCGCAACTGACGGCTCGCCAGTAAGCCATAAGGAACGGATATGCGCAGCATCGGCGCATAACGCTGAATATAGAGGCCGTTCTGGAGACGCAGGGCGAGAAACTCGTCTTCGCTCAGTTCTCCAGCCAGATAACGACGGGTCTGGTCGCGATACTGCGCAACCCGCTCTTCCAGCAATCGCTGGTCATGTTCCTGATAGACGTACATGGGACCGATTCACCGTCCTTTATGCTTGAACCCGAATCCATGGCAAATCACAGATTCGGGTTAGAATTCAACAGGTAAGCGCCTCCCTCGGGGGAGGGAGAGCGGCACTCTAACAAAGCGCCCTTATAGTGAAAAGAAATATCTTGGCATATCGCTATAACGGCGGGCCATTAAAAGGGCTTACTTTGCGGCGGCGTCCAGCACCATATTGACCGTGACCACCATGCCGATGACCAGTGCCAGAACCAGCACCACATAGACACCGATATAGTTCCCGGCATCGCCCTTGGTAAAGTCGCGCTCGCGGTTTTTGGCGCTCTGGACCCCGAACAAGGCGGCCAGAATACTGCTGATGGTCTGAATCAGGGTGGGTTTCTTGTCCTGATTGGCGGGGTTGTGATGTTGCTCGGACATGGAAAATCCTGCGTTTTGGCGTTGGGCTAAACGTTGAAGCTACTGGTCCCTATTGTACGCTTGCCGGGGCCCGGGTAACAGCGCAGAAAGGCAGGGTTGAATTCGCTTCACAACAGCACCATTGCAACTGGGGAGTACCTGACTAAAATAGTCAGGAAAGCATCACCACCCCCAGGTGGCCATTCATCCCGAACAGGAATCATGATGGCAGAGCAGTTGATCAACATTACCGAAACCGCCCAGGACTACTTGCGTGACCTGTTGGGCAAGCAGGATCAGGGCAACATCGGCGTGCGCATTTTTGTAGAGCGTCCGGGTACCCCCCATGCGGAGTGCTGCATGGCTTACTGCCCGGAGGGTGAGCAGGAAGAGAGCGACGTTCGCTATGACTACGAGGGCTTTCATGCCTGGGTGGAAGGCAAGAGCGTGCGCTACCTGGAAGATGCGGTGATCGACTACAAGAAAGACAGCATGGGCGGTCAGCTCACCTTCCGCGCCCCGAAATCCCGGGTGCCGGACATCAGTGAAGATGCCAGCATCGAAGAGAAGATCAATTACGTGCTCTATGCCGAGATCAACCCCAACTTGGCGGCCCACGGCGGTAGCGTCCAGCTGCTGGAGCTGACCGAGGATAACGTGGCGGTGCTGGAGTTCGGTGGCGGCTGCCAGGGTTGCTCTGTGGTCGACGTAACACTGCGAGATGGCGTGGAGAAGACCCTCAAAGAACGCGTGCCGGACCTGACCGGTGTCCGCGACAAGACCGACCACTCTGTCACGGATAACGCTTACTACAGTTAAAAGTGGCAAGTTCAAAGTTGTAACACGAGTAAGGCGATTCAATAGCCCGAAAGCAAAAAGGCCGCGCCCAAAGTCTGGACGCGGCCTTTTGCATTTCAGGACAGAGTTAACCTGTCCCGCGCGCTATTAACTATTCACTGTTAACGGTTAATTGCTTTCCTCACCCACACTGCGGTTTACGACCCGCAGCCTGGGCCTGCTGATACAGCGGCATCACTTCCGGTATGCGCGCGCGCAAACCTTCAATCCGGGTGGAATTGGACGGGTGAGTGGACATGAATTCCGGTGGCTCGTTACCCCCATTGGCAGCGGCCATGTTCTGCCACAGGCCCACGCTCTCACGGGGATCGAAGCCGGCCTGGGCCATCAACTGCAGGCCAATGATATCGGCTTCGGCTTCATGCTTGCGGCTGAAGGGCAGGGCGAGACCGTATTCTGCGCCCACACCCAGGGCTGCCATGATTCCCTGTTTAGCGGCGCTGTCCTGGCCCGCCAGGGCGCCCAATAGCTGCATGCCACTTTGGGTGGCATATTGCAGGGACATGCGCTCGTTGGAGTGCTGCGCTTGCACATGACCAATCTCATGGCCGATCACAGCCGCAAGCTGACTCTGGTTATCGGCCACTTTGAGCAGCCCGGTATGAACGCCGATCTTGCCACCGGGCAGGGCAAAGGCATTGGCACTGTCTTCCTGGAATACGGTCACTTCCCACTGCTGACTCCCCCCTAGGGTGCTGGTGATGGCATTGCTGACGCAAAGGACATAATTCACTTCACGGCTGTTCTTGCTCTGGGGCTTTTCTTGCTTCATCTGGGCGTAGGCGGTGCTCCCCATCTCATCCATCTGGTCCGCTGGCATCAGCAGGAACTGGTTGCGTCCCAGTGGTGAGGTGGCGCAGGCCAGCAGACCGGCGGTGAGGACGGAAACCGTGATCAAACGGCGACATTTCATTGTTCAGTTACTCCCATTCCCGCAGAAAACGGCGGGATACAAACATAAGCCAGCCTGCCTAGCCGGCGCTTCCGGGGAAGATGATAAGGCCAAACAGGGAAATTTCCCATGGTGCCGGGAGCCAGCATCAGCCCGAAGCCGGTAAAACCGGCTGATACCAGCAGGCCTGCAGCAGATGATATTTGGCCAGATTGCAGGCATGACATCAGCCTCTCCCGATGGTGCGGATCGATATACCTTTCTGTGGGGCGGCCGTTTGCCGGTATCAGGGATTCTCATGGGGTATGTCCTGCTGTGGTTCGCTCCTGCTCCAGTAATTGCTGTTTCAACTCTGCGCCCCAGTAAAAGCCGCCCGCACTACCATCGGCACGGGTAACCCGGTGGCAAGGTACCAGTATTGCCAGGCGGTTCTTGCCCACCGCTTGCCCGACAGCCCGCGCCTGGCTGCCTATTTGCCGGGCAATGTCACCATAGTGCCGGGTGCTGCCGGCGGGGATGTCGAGCAAGGCGTGCCAAACCTGACGCTGGAATGAGCTTCCGCACAGATGCAATGGGGCGTGCGAGGTGCCCGGGTTTTCCAGGGCCGAGAGCAGTGCAGGGGTCGGCTGCTCGTTAAGGCACGCATCCTGAAAGCGCTGCTTCAATCTGGTCACAGCGTCGTCCTTGTGGTCACAGAAATCGAAATGGATCAAGCCATGAGGCGACTCGGCGACCAGGGCGTTGCCGTAACCGCTTTCACCGTAGTACCAGGTTAGTGAATCCGCATAATCATCGGACTGATAAATGCGGTGAGCGGCTGACGCGGGCGGTTGCCCAGTGTCAGTTTGTGCAGGGGGTTGAAGCCATTGCCCGATCGCCTCAGCGATGGCCTTGGGGTTATCTTCCTGCACATAGTGTAGTCCGCGTCCGCAATCGGAAATATCCAGATTGGGGATCTGGTCCAGCAACCAACGGATTCGAGCCGGGCCGAGTACTGCGCCAGGGCGAAAACGCAATAAAAGCATGGGCTGCGACATGCGTCTGAGGCCCATTTCAATCTGCTCGATGGCTTGCCAGGTTTCATCCTGACGATCATTGATCGGCAACTGGTTGGGCCAGACATACACCGGATAGCGGGACTCGCGCTGACGAAAAGGACGTTGATAGATACGTCTGACACTGCGTGGCAGATGGCGGATAACCCCGAAGGGCAGCACCATCCTGACAAACAGGTTACGGTTGATGATCAGAAACCGGCCCAGCCGTTCCTGCCGAAAGGCAAAGAAAACGGGCCGCAAGGGCAGGGGTAATTCATCCCAGTCAAAGGTGAACGGGAAGGTTTCCATAAAACACAGACGGCTGACCTTCCCGGGATGCTGTTGAGCCAAACGGAAGCCCAGCGGACCGCCCCAATCGTGCAGAACCAGGGTGATATCGGTGAGTGCCAGGGCGGCAACGAACTCTTCCAGGTACTGGTAATGGGTGAGAAAGCGGTAATCCAGGTCGGGCTGGTCACTTTTGCCGAAACCGATCAGGTCCAGGGCAATACAGCGGTATTTGCCGCGCAGGGGTTTGATGACATTACGCCACAGATAACTGGATGTGGGGTTGCCATGGATGAACAGAATAAGCGGTCCTTCACCTTCATCGATGTAATGCAGGCGATGCCCATTCAGCGTGACGAAACGTGACTCAAATGGAAAATCCGCAAAACCCATGACATGCATCCCTTGCATCGAATTTTTCAACTGTTAGCGCTTTTCTGGCAAGATGCCATGGCCGTGTTATCAACGTAAAGTGCAAAAAAATGCCAAAACCCTACCTGCGTGACGATTTACTGGAAGTGCGCCGAAGCGCAGTCCATGGCCGAGGCCTCTTTGCCAGCCTGCCGATCAAGAAGGGGACCGAGCTGGGTCTGTGTAAAACCAAGCCTGCCAAAAAAGATGGCCCCTATGTGTTATCGCTGGATGACGAGGGCAATGAGCGCTACCGGGTGCTGTGCGATCTGCGTTTCATCAACCACGGCAAGAAGCCCAACGTAGCTTACTATGACGACCTGACCGTGGTGGCACTCAAGTCCATCAAGCCCGGCGAAGAGCTGCTCCACGACTACGGCGACGATTGGGATTAACCGCAGGAGCTATGCGTAGGGTGCACCGATTGGGTCGCCTCAGAACGGGCAGGGCGAGGTGAATTCCTGCCAGAGCCCGGTCAGCGGGTGGTTGAAGGCCAGCCACTGGGCGTGCAGCAGCAATCTCGGGCTTAGTGCTTCAACCTCCGGCGGCGCATACATGTCGCAGCCGATGATGGGGTGGCCAAGCTCCCGGCAGTGAATACGCAGTTGATGGCTGCGGCCGGTGACCGGACTTAACGCCAGCCGCGTGCGGTTGTGGACTTCGTCCCGTTCCAGCACCTGGTAATGGGTCAGGGCGGGCTTACCGGTCTCGTAGCAGACTTTCTGCAGCGGACGGTTGGGCCAATCCGCGATCAATGGCAATTCGATGCTTCCCTGATCCTTTTCGACCAGACCGTGTACTACTGCCTGATAACGTTTCTTGACGGTCCTTTGCTGAAACAGTCGGCTCAGTTGGCTTTGTGCCTGACGGGTCAGGGCGAACACCATGATGCCGGAGGTATCCAGATCCAACCGGTGTACCAGTCGTATATCCGGATCCTTGATCGCCAGCCGTCTAACCGCACAATCCTTATTTTCCGGTGCCCGCCCGGGCACACTCAACAGATAGGCTGGTTTGTTGATCAGCAGAACATGATCATCCCGGTATATTGTGCCGACCCGCTCATGGCAGGTGGGCACAATATAGTAGGGTTTGTCGGCGAGGGAACTCATGAGGCAATTCGCCGTAGGGAGTCGCAAGTGTCGAGTGACGAAGCACCGGCCCGGTTTTGCCTTTCGCTATGCATTACTCGCTTCTCGCCACTTATTTTCCCCAGAGAATCGCAAACACGTCGTCATAACGGCTGGCGAAGTGCACGGTGAGGCCGGCTTTCAGATACTGGGGCAGCTCATCGAAATCACGTTGGCAAGCGTCCGGAAGGATTACCTCACGGATACCCACCCGCCGGGCGGCGATGACTTTCTCGCGGATGCCTCCCACGGCCAGTACCTGACCGGTGAGGGTCAGCTCGCCGGTCATGGCGACCTTGCGGGGCAGACGCTTTTTCAGTAACAGAGACAGCAGGGCAGTGGCCATGGTAATGCCTGCACTGGGGCCATCCTTGGGAGTGGCTCCCTCCGGCACATGAAGGTGAATGAAGGCCTCATCCAGCTGCTCCTCGCTGAGACCGTAATCCTTCAGATGGCTGGCCACGTAACTATAGGCAATCTCCGCGGACTCCTTCATCACATCGCCCAGCTGGCCGGTGAGTTTGAAACCGCGCTGTTTGCTGTGGACCAGGCTGGCTTCCACCGAGAGGGTGGCGCCGCCCATGGAGGTCCAGGCGAGCCCGGTGACCACTCCGACACCACGTTGGGTTTTTTCCGTCTGGAAGTAGGGCTGGCCCAGAAAATCCGCCAGGTTCTTGCCGGTGATACTCAGTTTCTTTTCCCCGGCGAGCAGTTTGACGGCCGCCTTGCGGATAATCTTGTTGAGCTGCTTCTCCAGGTTTCGAACCCCGGCTTCGCGTGCGTAGCCCTCGACAATTTGCCGAAGTGCACTGTCGCTGATGCGAAGTTGTCCCGATTTTACGCCGGCACGTTCAAGGGCCCGGGGCCACAGATGCTGGCGAGCAATTTGCACCTTCTCTTCGGTGATGTAACCGGACAGACGGATCACTTCCATGCGATCCAGCAACGGCCCCGGAATACTGTCCAGCGTGTTGGCAGTACAGATAAACAGGGCGTGGCTCAGGTCCAGCCGTTCATCCAGGTAGTGGTCGAGAAAGTCCTGGTTCTGTTCGGGATCCAGTACTTCCAGCAGGGCCGAGGCCGGGTCACCCTGAAAAGACTGGCCCAGTTTGTCCACCTCGTCGAGCATGATCACCGGATTGGCGGTGCCGGCTTCCTTGAGTGCCTGCACCAGTTTGCCGGGCATGGCACCGATGTAGGTGCGCCGGTGGCCCTTGATCTCGGCCTCATCGCGCATACCGCCAAGACTGAAACGATAGAACTGCCGACCGAGGGCATCGGCTACGGATTTGCCGATACTGGTCTTGCCCACACCAGGCGGGCCCACCAGCAGAATGATGGAGCCTTTCACTTCACCACGCAGGGCGCCGACGGCCAGGAACTCGACAATACGGTCCTTTACATCATCCAGACCACTGTGGTGCGCTTCGAGAATGCGGCGGGCGTGTTGCAGATCCAGGTTGTCGTCACTGTACTGCCCCCAGGGCACACTGGTGAGCCAGTCCAGGTAGTTGCGGGTAACGCCATATTCCGGGGAGCCGGTTTCCAGCACCGATAGTTTCTGTAACTCGTCCTCAAATCGCTTCTGTACCGATTCCGGGGGAGCCAGCGCGCTCATGCGCTCACGGAACTCCTCGGCTTCGGCGGTTTTGTCGTCCTTGCTCAGGCCCAATTCACGCTGGATGATCTTAAGCTGCTCGCGCAGGAAAAACTCACGCTGGTGCTGACTGACTTTCTCGTTCACCTCTTCGGAGATCTGGCTTTGCAGGCGAGCGACTTCCAGTTCTTTTTTCACCAGGGTGAGCACTTTTTCCATGCGTGGTTTCAATGGCACGGTTTCCAGAATGGCCTGGAGCTCCGAACCATTGGCACTGGTCAGTGCTGCGGCAAAGTCGGTAAGCGGTGACGGTTCGCTGGGGGAAAAGTTCTGCAGATAGTGCCTCAGCCCCTCATTGTAGAGAGGGTTCAACGGCAGCAGTTCACGAATGGTATTGATGA